>JARRRC010000164.1:0-7010 GCA_037381105.1 Desulfobacterales bacterium | reverse complement strand
TGTTAGGCGCCGTTTTCACAACGGCGGTTCTTCGGCTTGGCGCGGCAAAGAGCATGCCGATGCTTTTTATTGGATTGTCGTTGCTGGCCGGCGTCTGCGGCGGTGCGATATGGGCCGTCATTGCAGGGGTTTTGAAAACAAAAGGAGGGGTTAATGAAATATTTGCGGGTCTGGGGCTTAATTTTGTAGGACAAGGGATCATACTCTGGCTGATTTTCGGCCCTTGGCGGCGACCCGGTATCGCATCCATGAGCGGAACGGAGCTTTTCCCCCAAAACTTGTGGCTTCCCTTTTTTCCGGCCTTGCGGCTTTCTCCGGTGGGGCTGGTTCTGGCGGTTTTAGCTCTGATTTTAACGGCGCTGTTTTTGCGATATACGCATCTGGGATTGAACTTGAAAGCCATCGGAAATAATCGGGATGCAGCCTATCTATTCGGTCTGAAACCCGATCGCTATATGATCATTGCCATGATTTTCGCCGGAGGGTTTGCCGGTTTGGCCGGAAGCGTACAGGCGGCCGGAGTGTATCACCGCCTGTTGCCCGCCATTTCCAGCAACTACGGATACCTGGCCCTTCTGGTTGTGATGTTGTCAAACTATAATGTATGGATTACCCCGGTGGTATCGTTCTTTTTTGCGTGCCTGAACGTCGGCAGTATCCAGCTTCCCATGATGCTCGAGCTCGACTCGTCTTTGAGCGGAGTGATTCAGGGCGCTCTGGTTTTGGCAGCGCTGGCGGTATATGCATGGCGGTTCCGCGGAAAAATGGCCAAAGGAACGGCTGGGAGATGATGGAACTTGATATAACCTTATTATTCGCCGGTGTCGTGGCCGGCGCAGCGCCCATCGTACTGGCAGCCCTTGGGGAAACGATGACGGAAAAGGCGGGCGTTATCAACCTCTCCCTGGACGGAACCATACTATTAAGCGCCATGACGGCCTTTGCCGTTGCTTTTGAAACCAACAATATCTTTTTGGGGTTCGTCTTTGCGGCGATCGTGGGTGCCGTTGTTGCGGCAGCTGTTGCCTTTTTCTCCGTTTATTTAAATCAGTCACAGGTGGCGGTGGGATTTGTATTAACACTGATGACCCGCGATCTTGCCTATTTTCTCGGCAATCCTTATTCTCGTTTGCAGGGACCTCAGGTGCTTACGTTGCCTATTCCGCTTTTTAAAACGATTCCTGTTTTGGGACCGGTGTTTTTTGATCAGAGCCTGCCGGTTTATTTCAGTCTGGTCATGATTATCTGTTGCTGGTGGTACATATACAAAACCCCGATGGGATTGCAGCTCAGGTCCGTAGGGGAACACCCCGGGGCATCCTATGCCAGAGGAATCAATCCTAAAAAGATGCAAATGATCTATTCAATTTGCGGAGGCCTTCTGGTGGGGCTTGCCGGGGCAACGTTTTCGCTTTGTATAAAACCGGGATGGGGCCGTCCCCAGGGCGCTGAAGGAACCGGATGGATCGCCCTTGTTTTGGTGATCTTCGGCGGGTGGAATCCGATAAAAGCCGCTATGGGCGCCTATCTTTTTTCATTTTTGCAGATCATAGGGATATACTGCCAACAATGGCTGCCGTCTGTTCCGGCCCAGGTTTTTCAGGTCGCGCCGTTTCCATTGATGATTTTCACGCTTTTGGTGATGTCCTTGGCCCAAAAAGAGTCTGTGTTAAGCCGGGCCGCAGATAACCCCGCCATGAAATCGATTCTTTCGTTTCTTTCCGGCAGCATCCCAACCGCTCTAGGAAAACCCTACCGGCCGGAGTGAGTCACAAAATAGATGTGAAACTCGAGTTCTTTATTTCACACCGGCGGCTTGAAAAGCGCTGTCGACCATTTCCCGGGCCTCTTTTTGAATGTTGCGAAGATGTGTCTTATCTTTAAAGCTTTCTGCGTAAATCTTGTAAATGTCCTCAGTTCCGGAGGGGCGGGCTGCAAACCAACCGTTTTCAGTGACCACCTTGATGCCGCCGATAGGGGCATTGTTTCCCGGGGCGCGGTTGATTTTGGAAATTATCGGTTCACCGGCAAGTTCTTTGGCTGTAATCATTTCAGGAGTCAATTCTTTGAGAGCCGCTTTTTGTTCGACGGTGGCCGGCGTGTCGATCCGTTCGTAAACCGGACTGCCGAATCTTTCTTCCAGCTCTTTATAAAGCCGGCCCGGGTCTTTGCCGGTTGCCGCCGTGATCTCGCAAGCCAGCAAATCCATGATGATGCCGTCTTTATCCGTGGTCCAGACGGTTCCGTCTTTTCTTAAAAAAGAAGCCCCGGCGCTTTCCTCTCCGGCAAATCCGTAAGAGCCGTCGATGAGCCCGTTCACAAACCATTTGAAGCCTACGGGAACTTCCGAGAGCTTTCTGTTGAGGTGGGCGCTTACCCGGTCGATCATCGAACTCGATACCAAAGTTTTTCCCACGGCCGCGTCACGTTTCCATTCGGAGCGATTCCGGAAGAGATACCACACCGCAACCGAGAGATAGTGGTTCGGGTTCATCAGTCCCGCACTCTGAGTCACAATGCCATGGCGGTCGGCATCAGGGTC
Organism: Desulfobacterales bacterium; assembly: GCA_037381105.1. Taxonomy (GTDB): domain Bacteria; phylum Desulfobacterota; class Desulfobacteria; order Desulfobacterales; family UBA11574; genus UBA11574. The sequence continues at coordinate 4,468 of JARRRC010000164.1, read as the reverse complement.
GTTGCCAAAGGCGATATCGAAGCGGTCTTTGAGTTTTATCAGACCGGCCATGGCATATGGCGATGAACAGTCCATTCGGATGGTGCCGTCCTTATCCACGGTCATAAACGAAAAGGTTGGATCAACGATCCGATTCACCACTTCGGCGGATAGTCCGTAAGTTTCTGAAATAGGGTCCCAGAAATCAACGGAAGAGCCGCCGAGGGGGTCAATACCGATTTTGAGACCTTCTTCGGCAATAATTTTCATGTCGATAATATTTCGAAGATCCTCTACGTAGGGGGATATGAAATCATAAACATGTGTGGTGACTGATTTGAGCGCTTTTTCAAAAGGGATTCGCCTGACATCTTTAAGACCCCTGCCGAGAATCTCGTTGGCTCGATCTTGAATGGTTCCGGTAGTGTCGGTGTCAGCGGGTCCGCCGTCAGGAGGATTGTACTTAAAGCCTCCGTCATGGGGTGGATTATGGGACGGCGTGATGACCACGCCGTCTGCAAGCCTTTCGCTTTTTCCACGGTTGTAAGTTAAGATCGCGTGAGAAATGACCGGTGTGGGAGTATAACCAAAGTCTTTTTGAATCATAACCGTGACCTTGTTTGCTGCAAAGACTTCAAGGGCGGTAGCCAGGGCTCCTTCCGACAGCGCATGGGTATCCTTGCCCATAAACAAAGGACCGGTGATATTTTTGGATATTCTGTAATCACATATGGCCTGGGTCACGGCCAGAATGTGGTCTTCGTTAAAGCTGTTATTCAGGGACGACCCCCTGTGGCCCGATGTCCCGAAGCTCACCTGTTGAGCGGGATCCGAGACGTCCGGTTTGTGAGTGTAGTAGGCGGAAACCAGCTTCGGGATGTTTGCGAGCAGCGATCTTGGTGCAGGTTTTCCTGCAAGTTCGTTTAGTGTCATTTTTTTCTCCAAAATAATAGTAGGCAGGAATTGCGGGCGTTTGAAATCGCCTGAATCACGGTCTATATATGCCGGCGTTTATCTGTTCGGTAATAGACAGGCATCTTGTTTTAAGAAAAAATATGGCACCGGTTATGGGTTGTCAACACATTATCGCCAGAAAAACGCTCCGCGGCAACGTGCATTTCTTTCCGGCCGACTGAAACTTGTGCTTAAACACCCGTAAGCCCGAAAAGTAGCAGAAGGATATAAAAATTCAAGCATTAAACTGCACATATCAGAATCAGTTGAAGTTGACTTTGAGGATTCATGGTCTGAACAGGCCTGTGATTGACAACGGTTTTAAACTGTCATATATCTTATAGTGAATATTTAGAATTATTATAACATGATAAAAATATGACAAACGGAGACAACAATGGCAAAGATCGGAATTATCGGAGGTTCCGGACTGGATGATCCGGGAATACTCAGCAGCCCGGAGATCATCCAGGCAGACACGCCTTATGGAAAACCGTCCTCAGCATTGTCCACGGGCAAGATTAACGGCGTTGATGTTGTCCTCATCGCCAGGCATGGGGAAAAGCACACGTTGAGCCCGACCCAGGTCAACTACCGGGCAAACATTTACGCCTTAATGAACCAGGGCACAACGCATATCCTTGCAACAACGGCCTGCGGAAGCCTGAAAGAAGCGATAAAAAGGGGGCACTTTGTCATTGTGGATCAGTTCATTGATTTTACGAAACACCGAAAAACAACATTCCATGATTCCTTTGAAAGCGGTGCCGTGCATACGCCCATGGCTGAACCGTTTGATCTTATACTGCGGAAAGTGCTCTATCAATCGGCTAAAGATTTGAATTATGAAACCCACTTCGGCGGAACGGTAATTACCATCGAGGGCCCCAGGTTTTCAACCAGAGCCGAATCAAAGATGTTTCAAATGTGGGGAGGGGATGTCGTTAATATGTCTATTGCCCCGGAGGCGATTCTGGCAAATGAAGCCAAGATACCGTATGCGGTAGTCGCCATGTCTACCGACTATGACTGCTGGAAAGAAGATGAAGAACCGGTTTCATGGGAAGAGATCCTGGAAGTATTCAACCAGAATGCCGATCGTGTAAAAAAACTGCTGGTAAGAGCGGTTTCGGCTATTTCCTGAATTTTGCATATGGACGCATCGGACTTGTGCTAAATTCAGATACGATAGAAGGAAATTGATATGAATCTTAAAGAAAAAATCAGAACCGTACCGCACTGGCCCATTGAAGGGGTGATGTTCAGGGATATTACGACGCTTTTGCAGGATCCCGCAGCATTCAAAGAAGCGTGTGACATGCTGTATGACCGTTACCAGAATATGAACATCGAAAAAGTGGTGGCCATCGATGCAAGGGGGTTTATATTCGGTGCGGTGCTGGCTTATAAGCTCAATGTGGGGTTCGTTCCCGTGAGAAAAGCGGGAAAATTGCCCTATAAAACCATCAGCGAGTCGTATACCCTTGAATACGGTAAGAATGTTGTGGAGATGCACGTCGATGCCATTCAAAAAGGTGAAAGAGTTTTGGTTGTTGACGATCTGATTGCCACCGGCGGCACTATATCCGCAGCAACAAAATTGGTCGAGAAGCTCGGGGGCGAGATTGTTGAGTGCGTATTTATCATTGAACTGCCGGACCTTAACGGAAAGAAAAAGATAAAAAAATATAAAGCATTTACTTTAACCGAGTTTGAAGGGGACTGAAATCTTTCGATTATACCTAATCGTAGGAGTGCATGATGGCAGATCACAGATGGTTAACTACATCCGCCGGTGTAAAAATGCCGCGGATTATTTACGGTACGGCCTGGAAAAAGGACCGCACGGCAGACCTTGTTGTGAAAGCCATCCAGTTAGGATTCAGGGGGATTGATACCGCCACCCATGTCGCCCCACTCGCTTTTGATTAAGGTATGGAATGCAATGGAAAAAATTCAAGAGACCGGTGGGGCTCGTCAGTTGGGAATCAGCAATTGCTACCATATGGAAGTGATGAGATCACTCTGCGAAGATGCCGAGATAAAGCCGGCAATTGTACAAAATCGATTGTATCAGCAAACCGGGTATGATGCGGACTTGCGTCACTGGTGCGCTGATCATGGAATTATTTACCAGAGTTTTTGGACCCTGACTGCAAATCCTCATATTCTATCCGGCAATACCGTCCGAACCATTGCCGAAAAGTATAAAAAAACCGAAGCGCAAATCTTTTTTCGATATCTCAGCCAATCCGGTATCGTTCCGCTTACGGGAACGACTTCCGAGCAGCACATGAAAGAAGACATCAGCATCTTTGATTTTGAGCTTTCTTCTGAGGATTTAAAAAATATAAGTCTTCTGCTCATTTAGGTCATAATCTTGAGACCTTTGAAAAACGTTCAGTTTTGTTTAAGATCAAGGCAGGCGAGAATTTTAAACGCAGACATACATTGAGTATTTCGAGGATTAAAATTTGAGCCTAACACAGAGATTGAGCAAAAGGGAGCGTTTTTCAAAGGTCTCAATCTTAGGGTTTGACATGAAAAAAGGTATTTTTGAAGTATTTGGTCTTGGGCAGTGTTGCCTGGACTATATCGGGAAAATATATTCCTATCCTCCACCGGATTCAAAATGTGAGTTTACCGACCTGGTCATACAAGGTGGCGGCCCGGTCGCCACAGCCATGGTTGCCCTTGCAAGGTGGGGTGTTTCGTGTGCTTTCGCCGGTGTCGTCGGCGATGACCCGTTTGGCGACATGATAACGTCATCACTGGATGAGGAAAACATAGATACCGGTGGTATCCGTGTCAGGAGCGGCTTTGAATCTCAGTTTGCCTTTATTGTCGCAGAACCTGGTTTCGGAAGACGAACGATTTTTTGGCGAAAACCGACAGGGCCCTCCATGAGCCCGGAAGAGATCGATTACCGTATGATTCACGATGCCAAGGTTTTCCATACCGACGGAATCTATGCCGAGGCATCCCTTGCGGCATGCAAAGCCGCTAAAAAGGCAGGTGTCCGGGTTGTCGTGGATGCGGGCTCTCTCAGAGAGGGCATGCTCGAGCTTGCCCGGGCGAGCGATTATTTTCTGGCTTCTGAAACATTCGCCAAAGCTTTGATTGGTGAAGACAACCCCCAGGATGCCTGTGTTAAGCTGGCCGAATTAGGCCCCAAGGTTGTTGGTGTGACCTTAGGGGCAAAAGGTTATATCGCCATGGATAGGGGGCGGATTATAAAGCGGCCTGCCTATCCGGTGGAAGCCATAGATACCACGGGATGCGGCGATGTATTCCACGCCGGCTTTATTTATGGCTTGATTGAGAAATGGAATATTGACAAATGTTTTGATTTTGCCGCATGGGCAGCTGCCATGGTCAGCCTAAGGTTAGGGGGGCGTGCCGGAATCCCCACCCTTATAGACTGGAATCAAGCTGTAAATATTGAATAAATCCATCTGACCTGAAACCGGGCCGGAGAAATGTGATGACCGTTTTGCTTTTTAAGATTCAATTAGCGAAACGCTCCTTCGTTGAT
>JARRRC010000163.1:0-6764 GCA_037381105.1 Desulfobacterales bacterium | reverse complement strand
TAAATAACCGCTCATAATTCATCTAATTGCCTTGACATAATTAAGTTTTATTATTAATAACATTTCATCTTTTTAAAAACAGCCGAGCTATCATATTTGCCATTAACCTATTAAATATCAAGGAACTAAAATTTAATCTAAGTTAATTTTTAAACGTGTCAAGCCATATTTGCTGTTTTTTTATAAGTAATTATTTACTTATAAAAAACCCCCATTCCAAAAGCAATCATTTTTAGCCACATCGTAAAAATTTTAAAATGAAAAATATCTTTTATCCTGAATCCATAGTTGTTGTCGGTGTTTCCGAAGCGTTTGATAACCTCGGACAAAACATTTTGTTAAATCTGGTAAATTTCGGTTATACGGGTAAAATTTATGCTGTGGGGCCTAAAGGCGGACAGGTGATGGGGTATAAGATCTACACCTCTGTCCTTGATGTTCCGGAAACAGCCGATCTTGCCGTTATTCTCACACCGGCGCGTTTTATTCCTGAAATCATCACCCAGTGCGGAATAAAAGGAATTAAGCTTGCGGTGATTGAATCGGCCGGTTTCAGAGAATTGGGAGAAAATGGAAAAAATATTGAGAAAGATTTGCTCACAGCCGCAAAGCGTTTCGGCATGAGGTTTGTCGGTCCGAACTGTATTGGATTGATCAATACACAAAACAGCCTCTATGTTCCTTTTATCGCTCTGCCGTCTGAATTCAAGAAAGGCCATGTGAGCGTGATGTCTCAAAGCGGCGGCATCGGGCTCTCAGTTGCCGAAAGACTTCAACAGCCGGGGCTGGGGCTCGCAAAATTTGTAAGCATGGGGAATAAGCTTAACCTTGATGAAACCGAGCTTCTGGCGTATTTAATTAAAGATTCGAATACCGATATTATCTATTGTTATCTGGAAGATTTTAAAAGGGGAAGAAATTTTGTGGACCTGGCTTTTCAAACCGACAAACCGGTTGTTCTCCACAAATCAAATACAAATCCGTTGACCCGGATCATCGCCAAGTCCCACAGTGCGGCTATCGCCGGAGACGATGATATTGTTGACGCAGCCTGTGCGTACGCGGGAATCGTGAGAGTGAGATCCACACAAGATGCAATTCTTGCCATCAAGGGGCTTTCCATACCTTTTCTTCAAGGGAAAAACCTGGCGATTCTTTCCCGTTCAGGAGGCCACGCCGTGGACGGTTTTTATTTGACAATCACCCCCGCTCTTTTATAATGAAACGTGTGGATTCTGTTCAGTGCGGTTGGTCGACCCGGTGATCCCCACGCTTTTTATCCCGCGTTAAAGGAGGAATCATCGTATCCGTTCTTCATGGATCCTGTGGAAGCCTTTAAGGCGATGACATTTCAACATCTGTATACGCTATGCCGGCCAAGGCGGAGGTCTGCGGCTAAAGAAATTGATTTTCCTTTAAAAGAAAACGCTCAATCATGGATCGACGGTATTTACCAAAAAGACCGGCAACCGTTGCTTCACGAAGCATTAAATCTTTTGGACAGGCTGGGAATTCCAACGGCGCCATGGCGCATGGTCACCACCTTTACCGAGGCTTGTAGGGCTGCCGATGAAATAGGTTATCCGGTTGTCCTTAAAGTGGTCGCACCCTCTGTCTTGCATAAAAGCGATCAAGGGGGTATTTCAATAAATATCACAAATATTGAAATTCTGGAAAAACATTGGAAAGAAATTCTCCATCGTTTTAAGGACCTTATCGGGATTGTGATTCAAAAAATGATTTTCGCTTCCCGAGAAATTATCGTTGGGGCAAAGAGAGATCCGTCTTTCGGCCCGGCTATATTGGCGGGGTTGGGGGGAGTCATGGTAGAGGTGATGCAGGATGTGAACCTGCGTCTTGCACCTGTGGATGAAGATGGAGCCAAGGAGATGATCCAGCAACTTCGAGGTTCAAGAATTGTTAAATCTTTCCGCGGCATGCACGCCGCCGATCAACGTGGTGTTACCCAATGCCTGGTAACCGTTTCACAATTAATGCATCACTTTCCTGAAATTCAGGAAATGGATGTCAATCCGCTGATTCTTTCCGATGATGGAGATTATACAATGGCGCTGGATGCAAGGGTACTATGTTCGAATATAGCAAATAAACAAAGATAACCATTCATGTGGTCAGGGTGCGCCGGACAGAGTTCATCAAATAACTTTGGACTGAGGTGGTTATGAAAAAGGAGAACCCAAATGGAGGTTGTTAGAAAATTTTTTAAAAATGACCGGTTCGCCGAACATGTCGGTATCGAACTGCTGGAGGTTTCAAAAGGACGGGCAAAAGCGAAAATGGAGGTTAAAGAACACCACTTAAACGGTGTGAATATTGCCCATGGCGGCGCCATATTCTCATTAGCGGACCTGGCGTTTGCCGTTGCTTCGAATTCTCACAAAACCGTAGCCCTTAGCATCAATGTGAGTATCTCTTATTTAAAAGCATCTGCTGCCGGCGAAACGCTCATTGCCGAAGCCAATGAGGTGTCTCGAAATCCCAAACTGGCCACGTATGAAGTCCGGGTGACGGACGAAGCCAATGAAATCATCGCTATTTTTCTGGGAACGGTTTATAGAAAGAAAGATAAGATTTGACAGATCTGCTTAATCTGCCTGCTGCTTTTCTTTTGCCGTTTTCATCGGTCGATCTGCGGCCGCATCATAAAATTGCCATCCCCCGCCAAGAGCTTTGTAAAGACGCACCAGGTTTGTGGTCACAGCGCCTTCACTTTGGACCAGTTGATCCTGAAATGACAACAGTGCAAGTTGGGTTATCAGCACGTTGCTGAAGTCCACAAGTCCTGCCTGGTATCGATCCCTGGCCAAAAGATCGGCCTGACGGGCGGCTTCGGTTGCCTTGAAAAGAGATTCTCTCCGGCGCTGTTCTTTGGCAAAAGCCACCAGAACGTTTTCGACCTCTTCCTGGGCACTGAGTACGGCGGATTCATACTGAATCAAGGCCTGTTCCTGACGGGCGGTCTGCACCTTGATGTTCTGGCGGATGGCGCCCCCATCAAAGATATTCCAGGAAACGCCGGGACCGTAACTCCATGTTCGACTGGCCCATTCAAAGAAATCTTCACTGGAAATGGACTCAAGACCGATCGTGCCGAATAAGCGGAATTTAGGGTAAAGATCCGCCGTGGCCACGCCGATCCTTGCTGTTTGCGCCGCCAGATTTCGCTCGGCGCTCCGGATATCCGGACGGTTGCGCAATGTCTCTGCAGGCACCCCGACCGCTACAGATACCCGCGGTACAGGGATCGGTTTCGCCTCATAAAGTTCCCGGTGAAGTGCACCGGGGCTTTCTCCCAGCAGAACCGCCAGTCGGTTCTTAGCCGCTTCCAGTCCGATTTCCAGCGTCGGGATTTGCGAACGGCTGCGTTCCAGATTGTACAGGGCCTGCTGAACGGCCAGTTCATCGGCAAGTCCCGCTTCATATCGCGAAAGATTATATTCATATGTTTCCTGCTGCGTTTTGATATTCCCATGAGCCGCAGAAAGGCGTGCCTGATAGGTCCTGACCTCCACATAGTTTAAAGCCACTTCCGCCAGCAGGCTCACCATCACATCGTGAAGATCCGCTTGCGTGGCTTCCAAAGCCGCCTGAGCGGCCTCTACCGAACGCCGCGCGCCGCCGAAAACATCCAGTTCCCAGCCGGCATCAAAACCGGCAGCATAAAGTTTGCTTGGGATACTCGAGCCGCTGTTTTCGCTGCCGCGGCTCTTTGTGAAGGATGCGCCGGTGTCTAATGTGGGGAAAAGGGCGGCTTTGCTGATGCCTCGTAAGGCTCGGGCCTCCCGGATCCTGGATTCCGCATCTTTTAACGTCAGATTACCTTTCACGGCGCGTTTTATCAAACGGGTCAGCTCCGGATCATTCAGGGTGGTCCACCAATGGGCGAGTGCTTCGGAATTCAATTTAGCCCCACTCAAACCATTCTGGAGTTCGGCATGCCACTTTTCCGGCGCCTTGGGCTCCACCTTGGTATAATTCGGTCCGACGGCTGCGCAACCGGCCAAGGTCGAAACAAGGAAAGCAGCCAGTGTCAGGATGATGGACAAACGCCTTTTGGTTAATCCCGGGGCCATAGGATTCATTTGTTTGTGCTTTTGCCCGTTCTTTAATTTTACCTTATTCCGAATCATGTTTATCCCTCTTTTTCGAGCGCCAAGCATGACCCTTTTCGCGGCCGGTTTGAAATGCATAGTAAAGGGCGGGTATCAGAAAAATACCCAGCAGTGTCGCCGCCAGCATACCTGAAAAGACCGTGGTACCGATGGCCCGGCGACCGCTGGCACCCGCACCGGTGGCGATCACCAGAGGCGCCACTCCGAGAATAAACGTAAAAGCGGTCATCAACACCGGGCGAAAACGGATTTTCGCCCCTTCAATGGCTGCTTTATCCACGGAATATCCCTGTTCCCTGCGGTCTTTGGCGAACTCCACGATCAGGATGGCGTTCTTTGCCGCCAAACCCACTAATAAAACCAGACCGATCTGGGCGTAAATACTGAAGCCGAGTCCGGCGATCCACAAGCCGGCAAGTGCTCCCAGGCTGGCTACCGGAATCGATAAGATAATGGAAAGGGGGATATTCCAGCTCTCGTATTGACCCACCAGGAATAAATATCCGAAAAGCAGTGCCAAAGCGAACAGGAATGAAACCTTGCCGCCGGCTTTGCGTTCCTGAAAGGACATGGACGACCAGTCAAAAGCGTAGCCGGCCGGAAGCGTCTTTGCTGCCAGACGCTCCATGGCCGCCATAGCCTCGCCGGAGGAAAAGCCCGGCGACGCGTTGCCGTAAATCTGCACACTGGTGAACTGGTTGTAACGGTAAACGATCTGAGGCGCCAGAACCGTTGTCAAGGTAATCAGACTTTTCATGGGGACCATTTTGCCGTCATTGCTGCGAACATACAATCGTCTGATGTCATCCACCGTATTCCGATACTGGGCCTCCGCCTGAACATTGACCTGATAGGTCCGGCCGTACAGATTGAAATCGTTGACATAGCCGGAACCGAGGTTTTTTTGCAGGGTGTCAAAAACCCGGCTGACCGGCACCTTGAGCGTCTCGGTCCTCGTACGGTCAAGATTCACGAAAATCTGAGGTGTATCGGCCGAGTAGGTGGAAAAGACCCGCATCAGGGTCGGGTCCTGGTTGGCGGCAATGACCAGGGACCGGGTTACCGCGGCGAGCTCCCGGGGCGGCTGATTTTCAAGGGCCTGAAGCCGGAAATCAAATCCGCCGGTGGTACCCAGGCCGAATATCGGCGGCGGCGCGAAGGCAAAAATATTAGCCGAGGAAATGGCGGCCAATCTGGCTTGAGCCTGCCCCAAAATCGCCCCCAGCTGCTGATCAGGGCGGGTGCGCTCATCCCATGGCTTCAGAACGACAATACCGAATCCGACATTTTCGGCCGTACCGCTAAGCAGGCTGAATCCGCTGACTCCCAGAAAAGCGTTGACGCCATCGATGTCCTTCAACGCTAATGTGGCGCGTTCCATAACCTTGTCGGTTCGGGCCAAAGTAGCACCCTCCGGCAGTTGCGTATTAATAAAAATAACACCCTGGTCTTCCTGGGGCAGAAAGCTGGTGGGGCTGTGGCTGAATATAAACCAGGCGGCGCCCAGCACGCCGACAAAGAGAAGCAGTGCAACACCCAGCTTGCGGATCAGCCAGGCGGCGCCGGCAACATACATGTTGCGCGAGGTTTCCAATGCCCGGTTAAACCAGGCCAGCGGCCCGTGCTTGGGAATTTTAGGGGTTTTGAGCAAAACTGCGCACAGGGCCGGGCTGAGGGTCAAGGCATTAATGGCCGAGATGACCACCGCCGTACAAATGGTCACGGCAAATTGTTTATAAAGCTGGCCGGTGATGCCGGGCATAAAACCCACCGGAACAAACACGGCCAAAAGAACCAATGTGGTGGCGATAATCGGACCGGTAACTTGCCCCATGGCGTGAATGGTTGCGGCTTTGGCGCTGAGTTTGCGTTTGTCCATGACCCTGTAAACGTTTTCCACCACAACGATGGCATCGTCCACCACCAGGCCGATGGCCATAATCAGTGCAAACAGGGAAAGTGTATTGGCGCTGTAGCCCAGAACGTACAAAACAGCGAAAGTGCCGATAAGGGAGACCGGAATGGTCACCGTGGGAACCAAGGTCGCCCGCCAATCCTGCAGAAAAATGTAATTTACGAACAAAACCAGAAGGAAGGTGATGACAAGGGTCAGTTCAATTTCGTGAATGGCTGCCGAAACATATTGGGTGGTGTCGTAAAAGACATCGTAATGCACATCGCTGGGCTGCCTCTCGGCAAGGTGTTTGAGTTCGGCCCGCACTGCCTTCATGGTATCCAGGGCATTGGCGTTTGAAGACCGGTAAATGCCTATCGCCAAGGATGCCTGTCCGTTAAAAATCGACCGGGTGAGATAGGATCTGGCGCCAAGTTCCACTTGGGCGACATCGCGAACTCGCACCACCCCCCCTTGATCATTGCTGCGCACGATAATGTCTTCAAAATCCCGGGGATTTTCCAGCCGCCCTTTGGCGCGCAGGGTATACTGGAGCTGCTGGCCGCTTTGTGTTGGCGATGTTCCGATGGACCCCACGGCGGCCTGAATGTTTTGCTGACGAATGGCCTCTATGACGTCATCGGCGGTCAGCCCCCGGGCCGCGAGCCGCTCTGGATCCATCCAGATGCGCATGCTGTATTCAAATTCGCCAAAAATAAAAACATCGCTGACACCGT
>JARRRC010000162.1:0-5597 GCA_037381105.1 Desulfobacterales bacterium | reverse complement strand
TTTTATATTTCCTTTTTTATGCGGCGCCATGGGGGTTCTCTCTGAGAGGTTTTAATTCCCAAACCGAGCGTTTTAAATTGTAAATGGGATTAAATATCTTTCATTTTTCAGTCATTTTTCCCGATCTTTCAAGGATTTTTTTCATTCACCCATCCGGTGAATCAAATGGATCAATATCACCAGCCTATGGGCTGTATATATATTCCGTGAGGTTCTGAGATAAGACTGTTTCAGGGGGATCAGAGTTCGATTTCAATCCCGAACTGGATCACCCGATCCGATGGCAGCCCATAGAAAGGCGTCGCCTGCGCGGCGTTGCGCGACATGAACGCAAAGAGTTTCTCCCGCCATAGTGCCATACCGGAATGAGCCCCCGTGGGGATTAAAATCTGTCCGCCCACGTAATAGGTCAGGTTCTCGAAATTTCCCAGGTCGAGCCTCGACTCGGACCGCTGTGCTTTTCGCAGCATCTCAGGAACGTCGGGGTTCTGCATGAAGCCAAAGTGGAGCACGACCCGAAAGATCCCAAGGCCCAGATTTTTGATTTCCATTCGTCCATCAGGCCAGACCCGCGGAACGTCTTCAATGATGACCGTGAGCAGAATCACCTGCTCGTGCAGGATCTGGTTGCATTCCAGATGGCGCAGGAGGATCGACGGCGCCCCCAGCGGGTTGCCGGACATGAACACCGAAGTACCGGGCACCCTCGTGGGAGGACGCTCGGAGACCATATTCACGAAGTCGTCGAGGGACATCGTGTTTGTTGCGAGGTACTTCCCGACCAACGTTCGCCCCCGTTTCCATGTAAACATTATCAAAAAGATGATCCAGGCCACCGTCAATGGTATCCATCCCCCGTTTTTGACACGGAACATGTTTGCCCCGAAAAAAGCGAGATCCACCATCAGAAATCCCGTTGTGACCAGCACCGAGGACAGGAGCCCCCACCCCCATTTTTCTTGAGCCACGACATAAGTGATCACTGTGGTGATGACCATCGTCGTCGAGACGGCGATGCCATACGCCGCTGCCAGACCGCTCGACTTTTTAAAACCAAGGACGAGCCACACGGTCGCGATCATGAGGACCCAGTTGACACCCGGAATGTAGATCTGGCCGGCCCTCTTCGAAGATGTCTGGATGAGTCGCATACGCGGCAGCAGGCCGAGAAAAACAGCCTGTCGGGTGAGGGAAAAGGCGCCGCTGATGACCGCCTGAGAGGCGATGACCGTAGCCATCGTGGCAAGAAGCACCATGGGATACAGCGCCCATCCGGGTACGAGTTGGTAGAACGGTTGGGTTACTGCATTCGGATTTCCTAAAAGCAGCGCGCCCTGTCCGAAGTAATTCAACAGCAAGGCAGGAAGCACCAAAGCGAACCATGCAAAGCGGATCGTCCGGCGTGTGAAGTGACCCAGATCTGCATAAAGGGCCTCACCTCCGGTCACCACGAGAAAGACCGCACCGAGGACCAAAAACCCGCTCAAACCGTTGTAAAGGAAAAACCGGGCCCCATGAATCGGGTTCACGGACTCGATTACCTGGGGTTGCCGTAGGATGCCGGCGATGCCCAGTATGGCCAGGGTCAAAAACCACAGGACCATCACGGAGCCGAAAACCGAGCCAATTCCTGCCGTGCCGCGTTTCTGGAACAAGAACAAAAGCACCAGAATCCCGATGGTAATCGGAACCACAAAGCGATGAAATGCCGCCGTCGCTACCTGTAACCCCTCCACGGCGCTCAAGACCGAGATTGCCGGCGTGATCATCCCGTCTCCATAGAGCAGCGCGGCGCCGAATACGCCGACGGTCGCAATGAACCAGCGGTCGAAACTCCGATCTCTTTCCCAGGAGGAAACGAGCGCCATCAGCGCCAGGATCCCCCCTTCGCCGCCGTTGTCGGCCCGGAACACATACAGCAGGTATTTTACGGAAATGACGATCATAAGCGACCAGAAAATCAGTGAAAGCACCCCCAAAACATTTTCGGGCGTCGGGGAGATACTGCTGTGACCGAGAAAACACACGCGGAGCGCATAGAGGGGGCTGGTGCCGATATCGCCGAACACGACGCCGAGAGCGGTCAAACCCAACGTTAGAAATGCTCTGCCGGAGGGCTCTTGGCCGGACGGTTTTGTTTTGCCTTGGAGCTTTTCGGGCTCTTCGGAAATGACCTGCTCTGCCTGCTTTTCTGCCATGATCTTGGTTCCTTATTTCGAAAGAATTCCGGGGGGCATAAAGCTGCTGATCCGAAAAATGAGTGGCGAAGCGGAATAATCGGTAAGATAATATTTGATTTCGGAAAACTTAAAAATTGTCAGAAATTCCCTGAAAAAATCGCCTCATTATAAAAATAAATCAATTCATTCCGGTAATCAAATGAGAAATCAAAGTTTTTTAAAAGGTCAGCCCCGCTGATGCCCAAACTCCCGTGGCTGCCTGTCAGTCTTTGGCAAAACTGTTCAGGTAATCTCTGAACCATTTCGGGTTGAAGATAAGGATATAGATCAAGAAGCATTCGGTAATGGGCAGGAAGATACCAACGTAGTGAAGGACGAGAAGTCCGATAGAGATCAGTATGCGGAAGAAGAGATTCATAATTTATCTCCTTGTATAACTTATTGAAAATGCCTAAATGAGCATATATTAGAGTGATAATTGCTGCGAAAATGCCGTCAAAGAAGACGTTAGCGGAGTATTGACATCATGATGGACTGTCAAGAAAGGATTCAAAAAAATAAACCATGATTAGATAGATATTGTACCCCGTTCTTTGTATTTCGCTGTCTTTAATATGGGTACTGTCGTTAGAGCGGTCAAGGCTAACCCGGTTTTCGGAAAATTTAAATTTTCCAAAATTCCCTTAGAAAAAATGCCTTATTATAAAAATAAATCCATTCATTCCGGCAATTAAATGTGAAATCAAAGTACTTTATGAAAATCTTACCTCAATTGAGATCTTATTCCTTTCCACGCAGGTTCTTCTGCTGCAACTTAGCCGTCCTCAACAACTTTTCGATGTCTGCATTTTGAGGGTCAATGGCATAAAGATCCTGCCACAGCGCAATCGCGTCGCTGAGGTTGCCTTTTCGGTATTCCTGAAATCCCTGTTTGAAAAGAGCCTTCCTGCAGTAACACAGTTTTTCGTCAAGATGGGTGCCGCTGAATGAGAGTTTCTTGTCAAACCCCTTGAAGTACGCATAGTTTTTCAACAGAATATCGTAGTTCCTGCCGGCGGTTGCAAAGTCCTTTTTATCTAATGCCTTGTCCGCGGTTGATTTTATATTCTCGATGATCTTCACATACGCTCTCACCAGTGATTGATCATTCGGGTGCTTTCGATGCTCAACATTGTAAACGTCGATCGCCTTCTGGCACTCACCGGCCTTAATATGTTCATTGGCCTGATAGGCCGCTTGAGCTGAGGCCTGAATGGATGTCCGTGAAGAATCCGTGATAGGAGCCGACGGTTTTTTGGCCGCATTGTCAGCTTGACCGGATGTTCGACGGGTTGTCTGTGAAGAATTCCTGGCAGGAGCCGGCGTCTTGACGGCACTTTTTGGTGAAATCCAGGTTTTCATCTCCGCACACGACAGGACGAGGGGCAAGATCATAAGAATGAGGACCAGCAATTTTGATTTGCAAAGATTCGTCATCAGACGCCCCCCACGACATAAAGCGGCGGATCCTGGACACGGTCCTTTTCCATCAATTCAAGAAATATTTCAACCAGATCCGGACGGAATTGTATCCCTGACATGCGAGCAATCCTGCTCAACGCTTGCTTTTTAGAAAGAGCCTTTCTGTATGGCCGATCGGAAGTCATCGCGTCAAATGCATCCGCTATGCTTATTATCGCCGCAAACAATGGAATATCGTCGCCGACCAGCCCATCCGGATAGCCTTTGCCGTTGTGCCATTCGTGGTGGTGGCGGGTGGAAGGGATATACTTGGATAATGACGGCGCCCAACTCAAAATGGATGCTCCGTCCACCACGTGTTGTTTCATCTCATTGTATTCAGCCTCGGTGAGTTTACCCGGCTTGAGCAAAATGGAGTCGGGGGTCTTTATCTTGCCGACATCGTGGAATAAACACGCCACCTCAAGATCTCTCAGATCCTCTTTGGAAAGGCCGATCTGTTTGCCAATGATCAGGGACAGCTGAGCAACCCGGGCGGAATGACCATGGGTATAGGAGTCTCTCGCATCGATGGCAGCAGCCACCACCTTCACCATGGAAACGTAGGCCTCTTCAAGATCACGAGCATATTCAGTAAGTTTTCCCCGCTGATCGGCGATCAATGCCGCCATTTCATTAAAGTTGCGGGTCAGTTTCCCCAGCTCATCCTGAGAATAGATCCTTAGGGGGCTTTTAGCAGTTCCATGCTTTAATTCTTCCACACCCGCTGAGAGCTCCTTTATGGGCTTTATCAAAAAAGATGCCAGCAGCGAACTCGCGAATATTCCGAGAACCACAATGAATCCAAAGACTATCAATATCATGTTGCGGACGTTTCGCTGCGCTTCCAGCAGGATGGACCTGTTCATGCCGATGATCACACTCCCCAGCGGCTTGTTCATAAAGACGATGGGGCACAATATTTCGAAAATACTGCCCGATGAATTTGTCAATTCCTTGATGATGGTCCCGTCGGCAGTCTCTTTGTAAAGCCGACCCTGGGCAACCGGTTTTTTCTCCCCGATCATATCTGCAGCGCTATGGACCACGGTCTTCATGTCCGGATCCACGATGGCCACATAGAGCATGTCGCTATTTGATGACTTTGCTTTAAAAACAAGATTGTCAAGGCCTAAAAGATCCTTTGACAGCAGGTTGTATCCTGCCGAAGCAGCAACACTCTTACCCACGGATTCACCTCTTTTGATAATCTCATTCAGAATGTAATTGTTCATTATCTGGACCGTTATGATACAGAGAATAAAAGAGGTGCTGGTCAGGAGAATAACCACAAAAAAAGCAATCTTGAATCTTAGACTTGCAGACCGATATCTCTGTGGCATCAACAGGCCTGCGGCTTGGCAGAACTTTATAAGTGAGTGAAGATAAAAATTTGTTTTTATTGCAAATGAACGAAGGGCCGCTATCATAAGGCTTCCCCATTATCACTGGATTTTCAAATTAGAGATACTCTAATTATGATATTATCGGCTAAACACAGGAAAACTTTAATGAACATGCCGAATTCTGTGCCCCCGCCATTGATACAAAAACACTGGAGCAATTATTCCGGCACAACGTTTTAAAGATGCTTTTTTCAAGAGGTAAAATCACCGAAAATATGATTAAGCCGGTGGATAAATGGCGCCATACGGGATTTAATGTGTACCGTGGGTGGCGTATATTGCCTTGGCAGAAAAAAACCATGGAAAATATAGCCCGTTATATTATTTGCGCATCTTTCTCCCAGGAACGCATGACCTATCATCGACCTACAGCCAACGCCCCGCCTATAATACCGGACTTAAATCCCATCCCCTCAGTGGATGACTACCTGATAGATCCTGACGACCCGGTCGAAGCCTGCTTGTAAGCAGCCAACCCGTTGAGATCAACGGGTTGGCTTTACCCGAAATT
>JARRRC010000161.1:0-5631 GCA_037381105.1 Desulfobacterales bacterium | reverse complement strand
AAAAAAAGGATTTGTCTTCATGATTCCAAAACCTCAACAGGTAGCGCGCTATCTCGCACCGATTTATCACTGGCTGCCCACGGTCTTAAAAGAATAACCCCTAACGTTGCATAAATAACATGTCAAAAGCGGGATTACGGATCTTTTGCAACGATAGGGTAAACTTCGGAAAAGGAAAGTCAATGGAAACTTTTGGAGGCAACGTAACGGTTTCCGTATTAATCGTGATTATCGCCGTCAGCGCTTTTATCGCCTTTTCTTTTCACTCCGGTAAACGAAAAAACAAAGAGATCTTCACCGGTATCTTTAAAGAACTCGTAGCGGTTTTTAAACCCGACGATCAGACCTTTACCAATATCGGAGGCGCTGTCGGGCATCACGGTACGTTTTCTTTCAATGAACGGGGTTTGGTCTCTCGAATCGATGTCACGCTAACGCTGCTTCCCAGGCAGGCACCATTATATATGCCCATCTCGAAACTTTTAATGAGATATGACCGGCTGTTTATTTCCGTTTACATGAGGTATCCCCCGCCTGGCGAAGGTCACATCATCGAAAGGGGATATACCGGATTTCGAGGACCTGAAATCACCAACATCTCACAGCTTCGCCGGATGGAATTTAAGTGGGGTGGCTTGGATTTCTTCCTTTATTTCGAACAAGACCGAATGGTGGATCAATTCAAAACGCTTGCCGCATCCCTCCAGAACCCCGGGCCCATCAGGCACATTGCGATTGTCCCGGATCAAAAACGGGGATATATTTTTATGGGTCTTCAAAAAGAATCTATTGAAGCATATCTGATGCCGGTTTATAATTGGTTTTTTCGCGTTTTCGAACCATACGACTAAATTTTCCTTTAAGAAGTGGTTTCAAAACCTTCAATCGGGCTTAAGGTCCCCCGTTAAAATCCAGCGGAATAAAAAATAATAGCACAAATGAAAATTTTTGACCAAGCCACCCATCGGCTGGTTTTGCCGTTATCCTGACCCAACTTCCATTAAAGGGCCTTGCAAAAGGCGATAAAATCCATTAGCAATAGATCTTTTCCTACATAAAGATCAAAGGTGTACGAAATGGACTCTCGTGAAACTCGCATCCTCATAGTAACCTGCCATGGCCATTTTATGAGCCACTTCAATATGCTGGTCTTTCCGGCGGTGGTGCTTCCTTTGGCGGCTCGGCTTAAAATGGACATGGCGTATATATTGAACCTTTCCTTCTGGATGTATTGTTTATTCGGCGTTACCGCGCTCCCCTGGGGAATAATCGCGGACCGTTGGAACAGCAAAACTCTCCTTCTGATCTTCTATATTGGGGCGGGTTTCAGCGGTTTGGCGGCGGCGGCGTGGATCGACCATCCTTCGAGGTTTTCGTTTGCCTTGGCAATGATCGGCCTGTTTTCAGGTATCTATCACCCCATCGGCCTGGGAATGATTTCCAAGGGAATCAAACGGATCAGTCTGGGAATGGCTTACAACGGCATGTTCGGAAATCTCGGTCTTGCCACGGCCCCATTGTTGACCGGTGTGGTCAACTGGCTTTGGGGACTTTCGGCTGCCTATATCTTTCTGGGTGTTTTGAATCTTTTGGGTGTCGGTCTGATCGCCGTTTTACCCCGTTTGGAAACCCGCCGATCTGACGTCAAAAGTTCCGGCGACGGGAACGGTATTTTACGTGCATTTCTTATTCTTTTAGTGGCCATGATGCTGGGCGGGATTGTTTATCGTGGAGCAACGGTCATCCTTCCGGCCTATTTTGAATTGAGAAATCAAGCGATTTTCCAATGGATTCATTCGGTCATCGGGGCGGGACTGTCGAAAAACCTGGTGGCCACCGCCATTGTTTCCTTTATCTACGTCATAGGAATTTTTGGCCAATACACCGGCGGCCGAGTCGCCGAACGTTTTGATCTCAGGTATTGCTATCTTACATTCCATGCGATAACAGTTCCGGCAGCACTCTTGATGGCTGTCGCAACAAATTCACCTTTGGTCATTCTGGCGATGATCTATTTTTTCTTTTTGCTCGGCATGCAACCCATTGAAAATACACTCGTGGCAAAATTCACGCCAAAAAGATTTCACCACTCGGCCTATGGATCGAAATTTGTGTTAACTTTCGGTGTGGGAGCTCTTTCGGTAAAAATGATTAAGGTCATCCAAACGACCTTTAATATCGAAGCGGTTTTTTATGCCCTGGGATTGACTTCCGCCGTTCTGGTAAGCGTCATCGTTATTCTTATTTTTCAAACACGTCGTGATCAAAGGTATTTAAGTTAGATAGCAGCTTAAGTTTCGTACCGCAAAATAGATGATGGAAAAAGCCATGACCCATCAAATCAAGAGGGTACGCAACAAAGTGTCAGCACGTGTATGGATAAAAATGGTGATAACAGTACCCGGCGGGATCGCTATACTGAAGTTCCGTATCGATCATACATTGCCCGATGGTGTTTTTAGAAATTTCTTCGTAGTCCGACCGCTTTTCTTCTTCTTTTTTGCACGCCATGCATATGGCCTGGTGATCATAGACGGACAGTATTCTGGGGTCTTTGGGTTCCATCTTCTCATTGCATCGATAACACTGTATGGCACATGCCAGTTTTTCAGCCCATTCGTCCTGCATGATGAGCGCCTCCTTGTTGGTTCCATTTGATAGTATCAAAATATTTATTTTTGAATCTTCTTGTCAATCCTTATTTCAAAATATTGCTGCGGGCCTGCCACCGCTATAATCTCAAATACCCGTCCGGCGCCAGGCTGGTTGCCAACATCACGCTGTTAATTTCGTGATGCTCCGTCCAGGTTTTAGTTGTCCTGTTTTCGGGATCGAGCCAAAATTTCTCGATTGCTTCACCCAAACCGACAAAACGCCTAAGATGTTTAATCTGTGAATAGATCGGATGATTTTTTTCGAACACATTCGGTTTTTCCGCCATCAACCCCTCGATCCTTTCTACCGCGTGCAATCCTATGGCCATTCCTAATTCCCGGAATGCCAGTCGGTAGTCTGCGGGGAAACTCAAGAAACGATCTATCATGTGAGCATTCAAACTCGTCAGCGAAGAATCCAACACTTCCTTCAATAAACCGGTATCCGTTAATCGATCTTGTACGATTAATTGCAAAATCGTGTACCCATGACACAGGAGACCGCCGAGGCCAAGGGGATCATCCGTGGCCCAATTTTTTCCTTTGCAGAGTAATTCCATATCGGCGATTTCCGAATCAAGATCCGGGCCGGATGCATCGAAACGCTCATTGACCGTTGCTTGAATCTGATTGTAGGTAATTAAACCATCCAATGGATCATGATGTCCCATGGAAAATACCAATGGATAGGAAAGATCGATGCTCATCTTCCAGTACATCCGTTTCGATCCAAATCTTGAAACATGGACAAAGCCGGCATGGGCGGCTTTTGTAAGCTCTATGGCCCAGAGGTTGAAGATCGAGTTTCCGGTAGACCGACTCAGCCTGTTGAGGGCATGCATCCATTTGGTCAAATAGTGATAATATTGTCCGTCTCGATCCCATTCCAGATGATCGTCGTGTGGATCGTCCGGCTTACGTTCGTTCATCTTTTTGCCGATTCGCAGTCCGCCGATTGTGGGATGCTTTATGCCCTCACCCTCTGTGAAGCCGCTGATCCAGCCGGTTCGGGAATCGTCCGCGCGATGTCGTCCAAGTATGTAATGAACCTGATCCACCAGGCGTAAGGCCAAATTCAGCCAGCCTTCGTCCCCTGTCCTTTGGTAGAGTTCAAGAAGGTTGCAAACGGCAAAAGCATCCGTCCAGAGATATCGTCGCGGGGACTTTCCAGTCGTTGAAAGGCCGGTTGAATCCGAAAAATCTGTCATGATCCCTTTAACAATGGAAATGTCTGCCTGCTCATTCATATCAAATCAGATCAAAACCCCTTTCCTTGATCACTGCTATCGCTTCTGCCAGTCCAATTCCCATGTTGATCTGGTGCCTACGGTCCCAAAAACCTTCGGCAGCTCCGGGAAAATTTAAGTGATCTTCGGGAGAAAGGTCCTTTGTCAGAGATAGAAAATCGCTGGATCAGAAACTTCGGACAGGTTGTTCGCAAAACCAGCTCACGGTTTACATTCAGGTTTTAGATTCACATTCAAGAACCAGTATCCCTCATGTTGCCGCTCATCCGCCGTCTTGATCTCCAAGCGCGATGAGAAGATCGGGCCATCCGTCACGACGGTGTGATACTCTCCCAACTCTCCCGACGGATCAATTCCGGTTTTCTCCATCTCCGTAATCGTATGAACATCTATAATTTTTCCCAAGAATCGCTTATCCATCTTTTGTTCATTGATGACAATAATTTGAGCTCTGAATCCCAGACCGATGAATTCTTCCAGCAGTTCGCGCCGATCTCGCTTCCAGAGGGGATGAAGCGGTACAATTCCCGCACTATCACACACACGCCTAACCCATTCACGATGCGAGTCCACGTCAATATCTCCGAACACACCCACTTCGATGCCGGACTTTTTAAACTCGTGAAGGGCAGAAACGAATTCCTCTTCGTATTGATGCCATGAGGCTGAACGGAATACCGGCTGCATTCCCAAACTTCTGGCCTGTTTTTCAATCAACCCTTTGTGCAGTGAGTGGGATCGGGAAGTTACACAATCTTCCGACAGGATCGTAAGAAGAGAGTGAGGAGTGCCGCCGTCTTGAATGGCATGATACAGAGCAAGACAAGAGTCTTTACCCCCGCTCCATGAGCAAAAGAACGGGCGGCCGGCGATTGATTTTATAATGAAATCTTTCATTGAGTCTCCTCCGGGCAACACCGGCCCTGAACTCAGGCTGGGTTGAGCTGGAACTCAATCTATCCTGAGTTCAGAGGCTTATTCGATAATGCATCCTTATTTTATATCTCGCTTGTCATCGTCTTCCATAAGGACACGTGTATAAACACAACCCACATACCGCTGTATCGGCATCTTTCTTTTTCATTTTGGAGAAGTATCGATCACATTTGCTGGCGTCAAAACGAGCCGCTCTTGGTTCGTCTGCTCGGAATGGCTGTCCCGTGAAGCCCCCCACTGGACAAATATCCACACATTCATGGCAATCTCCGCAACGCTCATCGATTGGTTGGCCTGTTGTGGCCAAGGGTGCATCGGTCAATACCGTTGCCCACCGAACCCGAGGGCCCATGTCTGGAGTAGTCAGAAGACAGTTCTTTCCGATCCAGCCCAACCCGGCCAGATGAGCACTTAATTTGTGAGAAAATATGGCACAAATTCGGTCATCATCCACTCGCTTTGCGGCAGGAATAGGGAAGACTGTGTGCCCTCTGCGCTGCAAGATACTTGATAGACGGGAGATTATATCGTCAAGGCGCACATTCATTATATCGTAGCAATGGGATCGATAGCTGGCCGCCACTGCTCGGTCGGGGCGTCGGGATAACTGGTTTACAATTGTGTGAAACAGGGCGATTCCAACCGAAAGGGAGCGCGGGTACTGGGCGATTTCAGTACCGCCTTGTTCGAAAATAGCATCATGGGCAGGGGTCAAATCGGCAATGCCGAAGTAGTCTGCACCCCAGGCCATGGCCGAATCACGTAGCTGATCTTCTATGTTCATCTGCGTTTCC
>JARRRC010000160.1:0-6339 GCA_037381105.1 Desulfobacterales bacterium | reverse complement strand
TTTTTTTCGGTTTTTAATCAGTGCCATCATCTGCTTAAAATCAACTTCTATAATCCTATCAATTGACAACATGAGACCTTTGAAAAATATTCATTTCGGCTTTTACCACTACATATTGGATAATTTTTTTCTTGACATACAATTTATATTGTTTTATGCAATTTTTAAGATCAAGATAGTGCCGTTTGACCTCAAAGATATATGAGCTTTCATTTTGGGAGACTATTGTACGCGGCAAGGGCCTCGTAGGATTGTCAACCTTTCTTCACAACTCTTCATGAGGGCGATTCAATTGAATCGCCCTCTTTCGTTAACATACTGTCAACACCACCCTTTTTGCTTTCTTTGGATTTTATGGGATGTGTAACAGAAATTATATTAAAAACTAATCGTTACCCCCACGTATAAACCGGAATTATCAAAATCAAATTTCACATCATCTTCCTCGACATCTATTTTTAAAAAGCGATAGCCGCCACAGATGTCCAGAAACGGGAACGGTGTCAGAGAGATCTCAGCCTGACCGTCAAAAGCCGTATTGTCACTGTATCCGATACCGGTTACCAGCACCCGGGCTTCTAAAAGATCTTTTAATATCCCCACATGGAAATTGGCACCGACCATGGGAATCGGGGCGGTGAAATTCTCTTTGGTCGTAACGGTTGCCGACGAGATTGAAGCAGATCCGTCAAATACCATCAGCCTGGCAACCACACCCAAAGAACCGCCGGCCAGAAAGTTCTCCAGATCAATCAAATCATATCGATACATGACATCATAATTATCATACTCTAAGTTACTGACGATCCTTTCATTTGCCTGGAAAAGCTCCCCGTTAAAATAGATATCTTTTGAAAGAACGGTGTCCCCGTCATAATCCAGGTTGTAATACGCCAAGCTGAGGTGATGTTTTCCTGCTCCGGCAAACGCTTCAATAATCGGGTAGCTTTCACTGTCAAGGCCCATATCATTTTCCAAATCAAGTTCGGTGCCGACGATACCGTCATCATCCACACGGATATCCCCCGACACATCCGGGAACCAGTAATATCCCCGAACGCCCAGTTCAAAAGCGGAAACCGGCAATACAATACCGAAGACAACCAAAAAACAGATTAATGGCAAAAAGATGCGTTTCATGTAAACCTCCCTTTTTTGGAGTTATGTGCCACGGGAGGTCAGCTCGTTTGCCATTTGATTTCTGAAAACAAAAAACGCCTTAGTACCCGGTAGTATAAAGGCGTTTGCTGGTACCTTCGGTAGCCCGGCTGTCATGGCCTACAAGCTTTTGACCCGTGGCTTTGCGTCACTGCCTTTCGACAGTTTTGCCCTTTCGTTGGTAAAATTATTAAGAGTTATAATAGAATATTTCGGAGGCGAAGTCAAATATTACGGCAATTTGCATAGCTATATCCATTTGACCTGTGAATTTCCATATATTATGTAAATCAATATTATATTGCGAAACCTTTTATTTAATCATATTTCTAATTGAGTTTGTTAATTCTCTTAAAGGATAAGCTTAAAATGCCTGATATTTTAAACGATTTAGGAAATTTTTGGGGCAACCACATCAAAATCCGGATTGACGATAAAGATCTCGATTTCTTAAAAGCAAAGAACATTGCAAAAGAAAAGGCAAAGGAACTGGCTGATGATCCAATGCTGTTATCATGGCATAACGGAAAAACCGGAGAATATTTCCCGAAACTCGAGTGCGGTACCTGGGAAAAGCCGGTATGGATTATATTTGCAGAATCAAGAGGTGCTGATATTGCGGTCAATATTAATGATGGGGAGTATGTATTTCTTTATCTGTCTTTGATATAAAAAGATGAAGGAGAACACAAATGATGAAAAAAATCCATATCGATGCAAACACGTATGTGTATCCAAATCCGGTGACATTGGTAGGGACCCAGGTTGAAGGCAAGGTCAACTTCATGGCTCTCGGCTGGTTGTCCCGGGTTAACGTAAAGCCCCCGCTCATCGGGATTGGCGTCAACAGGGTTCATCACACTGCAAAGGGAATCCAGGATACAAAAACCTTCAGCATAAATTATCCGAGTGCGGATATGGTTGAAGCTGCCGATTACTGCGGAATTGTATCCGGAAGCAAGGTTGCCAAATCAGAGGTGTTTGAATTCTTTTACGGATACCTTAAGACTGCGCCTATGATTACGGCATCCACATTATGCATGGAGTGCAAGCTGATTGATATTGTTAAATTGCCCACCACTTATTTTTTTATTGGTGAAATTATAGCCTCATATACCGAAGAAAAATACCTGACCGACGGTAAACCCGATATCAAAAAGATGAATCCGTTGCTTTTAACAATGCCGGACAACAGTTACTGGACAGTGGGTGAATTTGCCGGAAAAGCTTGGAGCGTTGGAAAGAAACTTAAAAATTAAATATATTATATAACTGAAACACAAAAGTTTGCAAAATTTTTGCGTCATGCATGTTGCTGGGTCGGATGATAAATCAGAAGCGGTTTGACCTTTTTCAGGACCACCTCCTCACTGATGATGCATTCCCTGACATTTTTAATCGCAGGTATTTCGTACATCATATCCAGCAGACAATCTTCCATAATGGCTCTTAGACCCCGGGCACCGGATTTGCGTTGAATTGCCTTTTTGGCAATCGCATTTAGGGCGCCTTCAGTGAGCTCGAGCGTAACGCCCTCAACCTGGAAAAGATGTTGAAACTGCTTGACGAGGGAATTTTTCGGTTCGGTCAATATCCGGATCAAATCAGCCTCATCCAGTTCCCGCAGCGTTGCAATGACTGGTATTCGCCCGATAAACTCCGGAATCAACCCGTATTTGATCAAATCCTCGGGCTGTATCATTTCAAGGAAATCGGTGCCGATCCAATCCTTTTTTTGCCGGATGTCGGCTCCAAACCCCATGACGCGGGACCCGACACGCCGCTGGATCATACGGTCCAAACCGCTAAACGTCCCGCCGCAGATAAAAAGAATATTGGAGGTATCAACTTTGATAAAATCCTGCTGGGGATGTTTGCGCCCTCCTTTGGGAGGTACATTGGCTGTTGTGCCTTCGATGATCTTTAACAGGGCCTGCTGCACGCCTTCTCCGGAAACATCCCGCGTCAGGGAAGCATTTTCGCTTTTGCGGGCGATCTTGTCGATTTCATCAATGTAAACGATCCCGCGCATAGCCTTCTGGGTGTCATAATCGGCATTTTGCAGCAGGTATAAGATGATGTTCTCGACATCCTCGCCCACATAACCGGCTTCGGTGTAACTGGTCGCATCGACGATGGTAAAGGGCACGTTTAAAAATCTGGCAAGGGTCTGGGCCAGAAGGGTTTTACCGCTGCCGGTGGGTCCGATAAGCATAATGTTGCTTTTCTGGATTTCCACCGCTTTGGTTTCGTTAACTGCCCCAAGCCTTTTGTAGTGGTTGTAAACCGCTACTGCCAGAACTTTTTTAGCCTTTTCCTGGCCGATGACATAATCGTCCAGCCTGTTGTGAATCTCTTTGGGCGTCAACAACGGCCGCTGGTCTCGCCCCTCCTGTTCCTGTCCTTCACGAAGAATATCGTGGCAAAGCCTGACACACTCGTCACAAATGTAGACCGCCGGTCCGGCAATCAGTTTGCCGACCTCCAATTGGCTTTTTCCACAGAAAGAACAAAACAAATTGTCAACATGGTTTATTTTATCCGGCATGCCAAACTCCGATCAATTTCTTTTTTTATCCCATATCCCAGCCTGTATGATCAATACTGTTTTTTTCAATGCGCATCCAGCCCCTTTAACATCGCCTGCTTGAGCCGTTCATCCCGCTTGTAAATATCTTTCCTGAAATGAATGTTACCTTCTTTGTCTGCCCAGGCTGTCCAGTAAAGCAAGTGAACCATTATCGGTTCAGGCAATATAATCGTATGTTCTTTATGTTTTTCAATGGCAGAGTAGATGGTTTCCCTGGTCCATTTAGGATCATTTCGCAAAAGATACATTGCAAGCTCAACTGGTTTTTCTATCCGTATACAGCCGGAGCTGAAATCCCTTTTTGTCTTTTCAAAAAATCCTTTCATCGGAGTGTCGTGAATATAGACGTCGTACCTGTTGGGAAACATGAACTTGATTTCCCCCAACAGATTCCAGGAGCCCGGTTCCTGGCGCAGATGATAAGGGAAGAAATTTTTTGAAATTTTTGTCCAGTCAATGGCTTGAGGATCAACTTCCCTGGCATTCTCCCCCCAACCCTGAAAAACTTTAATATGCTGCTGTTCAAAATAAAACGGATTTTTCCTTTGCTCCGGAATTTTATCTTTTACAGCAATACTGGGAGGAACATGCCAATAGGGACTCAAAACCAGGTAAGTCATTTTGGCACTGAATACCGGTGTTCTTCGGTAATATTTTCCTACTATCGCCTTCATGCTCAGGATTGTGTTGTCATTTTCCACCACATCCAGTTGATAATTGGCGATGTTCACCTGGATATACCTTTTACCAAGATCCAGAGGAAGCCAGCGCCAGCGCTCAAGGTTCAGGTTGATTTGATCGATGCGTTCTTCAACAGGCACATTCAGGGCATTCAATGTCGCCTGGCCAACAATCCCATCTGCTTTGAGACCATGACGCAATTGAAACCTTATTACCGCTTTCTCTAAAACCTCATCAAAAATATCTGACATGCGATTATTGTATTCAGATAAATCTCCTGATGCCAAAAGACGGGATCGAAGGGAAATGACCGCTTGAGATTGTTCTCCTTTTTTCAAACGAGTTGTACTGATGATATTGCCCCACCCGCCATTTCGGGATATTTGCCGGTAGCGGATAAGTGCTTTTCGTAACTTATTATATTCGACGCTTTGTGGAAGGAGATCATCCAGGGATTCCTTAATCCGATTTTCTGATAGTGCGGTTTCAAAGCCTGCCGTAAGATCTGCTTCTTTTAGATCGGCATGCCAATCAGGTTCAATTGTTTCCGGGTTGATACGCCCGGACATAAGATGAGAAGCGTAAAGCAAAAAAGCATCTGTTAAAAGTAATTCCAAATCCACAAGCCGGTCCTGATGAAGCGGTTTTTTGGATTTTATATTACCCTCAACCTTACCCAGTATTTTTTGGATGGCATCGAGGTGATAATCTCCGGGACGCAGTCCTTCCTCATAGGCTCCTTTCAATTTTTCGACTAAAACTGAGACGGAGGGCAATGGGCCCCCTTTACTCACCCAGACAGGTACATAAACCCTCCGCACATAAAAACGTTGAAGCATGGCCGTGGAAAAGATCCTTTCCTCTCCGGCTTTCATTTCTTTGGATGCCTCAAAAACCTCAACACGGTTTCGCAAGTGTTCACATATCTCTTCAGTCATAATCTCTGAAGATAAGATTCCTGGAAACATAGGATTTAAAAGCGTAAAGCTGTATAGAATCATGAGCAGTTTTCTTTTCACTTTTATCTCCTTATCGGTGTTTATCTTCCCTCTTACATCTTCATTGACAGATTAGACTGTATGATCCGGCCGTTGCATAACCCGTCAAACAATCTTTCAGCAACATCTATGCCAGTAGACAGTGGTTGTAAACTTTAACTCGATTGGAAAACATCTGCATTAAAACTTTACCAAATCATACTTTCTTGATATTATTTAATAGTTTTTTATCCTTTGCGTGGACAGGACCGAAACAATCAAAAATAAATGCTGTAAAAAGGCGGGCTTCATGAGTAAAATCAAAGTGTTGATTTTCACATCGGCAATTGCGGTAATCGCTGCGATATCTTTTCAAGGCACAGCCAAGGCCGCACAGGTAACGAGGATTAATGCAAACAAAGGTTTCATCTTCATTGACGGCAGCATCGCCAACGGATTCGTAATGGGAGCCAGGGTATGTTTTTATTCTTCTTCAGGTAAAGTCATCACCTGCGGCAGAATCGAGCAGGCTTCGGATTCCTTTGCCAGGGTGAAGGTAAGCAATAGGATCGCAAAACAAATCCGGTATGGAATGGAAGCAAAACTTTCTGTCAAAAAAGAGACGAAAGAGGAAACAACAGCGCCTCTGCCATGTACCAATGATTCCGAATGCGGCGATACCGGCTTTTGTGTTAACGGCAGATGTCAACAAAGATAAGCATAAGCTTGGACCAACTTTAAAGTGGTTCTAGTCTTTTTGCAACTCCTTTAAATCTGTAAAATAATCCAGCGATTCCGGATTTTTCAGCGAGTCCTTGTTGAGTACCGGCTGATTGTGAATCACCTTTTTAACTGCCAGTTCCACCTTTTTCATATTGTGAGTATAGGGAATATCCGGAACCGGAATAATCACGGCGGGAACATGCCTTGGCG
>JARRRC010000159.1:0-8258 GCA_037381105.1 Desulfobacterales bacterium | reverse complement strand
GGCCAATCTTTTTGAAGGCCGATGAATCGATGGTGCAGGCCTTTAAACGGTTTTTGAATATATCGGACAGCGGTCAGACGTTTGCGGCTGATCCATTCCGCGGGGGCGGGCAAAGGACACATCAAGCACCATATCCGGCCGCCTAAGGGAACGAAAACGGCCTTTAGAGCAAACCACCACAATATCCATACAAAAATAATCGCAATGTTTCGATTGCCGACAGGGCTGCCCCAAAGACTGCTTAAAATAAAAAAATAAAAAAGGGCAAAACCTGGAAACAGAATCAGAAATTGAAAACTCCGGCGATGAACCAACCATTTAAGCCTTGGCAAACGATCCAGCAGATTGATTCGTTTAAAGCGGGCGGACCGAATTCCCGGATTGACCCTAAACAATAACAAGGTGCTGAACACAATCCATATGGATAAAAAAACCATAAGATGATAAACGAAATTGGGTCTTACAATCAATTCGCCGGTCATGAAAGGATGTAGGTTCCCGCAGGTTTGCGTGCATCGAAATGTGAACCTTCCGGCTTTATCCGCCTTGAATTTAATCTCTTTAACCTTGTCCCAATCCGTCTGGATTTTATTGTCATCATCTTTCCATTGGTATTTTAAAAGCGTTACACCCTGCTGTTTCAAAATCGCATCAATGGAATATCCATCCAGAAGAAATCCATGGGTAACATCGAGCGATGTCGGGTTTAAAACAACCGTATCGCCCTTATTTACAACAATCCTTCCAGGGGAGTAGCCGTATTTTTTGGCTTCAAGAGAGATTGTACGGATATGGGATTCAATCGGTATGCGCCGGATTATCAGTGGAATGGCCAGTGCCGGAATCAGAGATAATAGAATCAGAAGATATGCCTTGTCTCTTCTCATGTTCGCTGGTATTTGTATTTATTTCAATTTTTCTTGTTAAATGCTCAAAAAGGGCAGTCGATTCTTTACTGTCCCATCGACGCCTCCCCAAAGCGATGCCGATGATACTGCCGTCCCTGTCGATAATATATGTTGTCGGGATGCCGCGTATCCCGAATGGACCGCCCAGTTCATTAATGGAGTCCAAAAGTGCCGTAAAGGTCAATTGATGATCTTTGAAGTACTTTTTTACGACAAAGGACGGCTCGTTCATATTGATTGCAACCATGGCAAAATCTTTATCTTTGAAATGCGTATATAATGTTTGCATCGAGGGCATTTCCGCGCGACATTCCGGGCACCAGGTTGTCCAGAAATTTAAAAACACAATTTTACCTTTAAAATCAGAAAGATTAACCATGTTGCCGTTTAAGTCCGAAAGATTGAAATCAAAGGGCGGGGCAATATGGGGGATGCTAATAATTCCCATATCCCGAAACAATCTACCGGTCACCGTATCTGGTGCGGCTGCGGCAACCTTTCGGCTCGCATCCAATGAAAGGCTAAAGACGACGGAAAATATAAAGAGCAGGCAGAAAGGCAAGACTGCTCGGATCATATTGTATGTTTTTTTAAAATTCATATATTAATCGTATATAATTTTATAATACGTTTTCATTTATACAATACACTCGGTGTGCCTCTGATGGCTGTTATTTCAATTGAAACATCGCCGTTTTCGGGAATGCTCACGATCTGTTTTTGTGTTTTCATTTTTTCATGCCAGATTTTTAAAACGTATTTGCCGGGTGAAAGATCCTTGATTCCTTTGATACGGTGCTGTTCAAGGTATTTTGAATCTGGAATTTCAAATCGCCCCTGATCGTCGGTTACGGTAAAATACGGGTTTTTCAAGACCATGATGTAAGCTGCCATTTCTGCGTGAACGTCGCAGCGAAGCTCGACAATACCGGGTTTGTCAAAACGAACGGTTTTAGTCTCTCCGGGTTCATAACTGCCGAGATTGAATTTTTTGGTCCGGGATAGAGAAAAAATATTATGATTTACCTTGTCATTATTGGGGAAATCAACCGTCGCCCCCACCGGGATCGGCAGAATATGGGGGATAAATGTCAGATTCTGCTGGTCCATGGTAAATTTTATTTTGGAAAGATCTTCATTAACCGAAGGCGCTTTCACCAAATATACCAAAATATCGGCCGGTGAACGCAGCCCTTTTACTTTTACAGTACCGGTAATTTTTCCTGCCATTGCCCGGCCTGGAAAATAAATAGTTAAAACGAAGACCAGCGAATATATGATATATAAATACCTTCTCAATGTTTTTTCCTCCTGTAGTGTTTCATCAGCAATACTTTATGTCAAGGTCTGATAACTCGGTCTCTGTGCTGACCGGGCTACCAGACACGACTGGTAATTAATATGTCTTCTGCATGCCACTTCTTACTTTTTGCCAATGGTTGCATGACCGGACGGTATATCAGTTTAGCTTCGGCGGTGGGTTCGTCTTCCGGGTTTTCGAGAAGAAATTCATAGCTCAGCGTCACCGTGGATTTCGGACGGATACGGGTGTCCGAGGCGATCGATGTGGCACGCCAAAACGGCACATTCAGATTGCCTTTGTCATCTTTCAGGACTCTGGCGAAAACAGAACCGGGCAAACCTGCATAATTACCGTTCTCGATCTTTCCCTCCCCGGTCCATTTTGGAAGACATTACACTTCGCATGGTTTCTCCGGTGGGAACCCAGTGGCCGCCGTTGGTATTGGTAATGTAAACATTGATGACCACTTTTTTACCGGTTATCTTACCATCAAGTTCCATTGCCAGAGCTGTTTTGAGCTGAGTCTTAGTACCCCCGTCAAAATGATGGGGATGTATGTACTCGGGTGACCGGTAGGTTCCCCACATACGACGAGCGCCGCCGTCTACAACATAGTTGTCATACGGGAGCATCTCTTTTCGCCAGCTCATATGGCAGTCCTGACATTTTTTGCCTTTGTTGGGATCTTCATAAGGGAGCTGGTCCTGCCATTGTTTCCATTCCTGATAGGTGGTTTGGATGGGTAAAATCGTGTCATCTTTCAGCCCAAATCCCTTCCACTCCGAAGCAGAATATATCTTGTTGTGATCCCATGTTTTTTCCTTCCCCAATGGTTCAAAGTGGCCGTGGCATACGGCGCAAAACAGGCCTTTATCAAACACGGGGGAATAAGATGCCGCCATGGGCGGGACCACCACGTCATCGTATGGGCCAAAGATAAGAATGGAATTCCCGATCGACGAAGACTGTCTTTCAAAGACCGGGACCATTCCGCTGGGTTTGGTCTTATCCTGAAAAACTTCTTTAATCTTATGACAATAATCGCAGCTGATTCCATCCCATTCCGTCCTGGGAGATTGAAGAGCATTTTTTAAATCCTGAGACCATGGACTCGAAGCAATGGCTGACGGTGCATGGCAAATCGCACAATTGCCGTTACTGTTTGGATTGTCAAGGCTGTATCCGGGCCCGGTATCATTGTGTTGAAACGCGTCGGTACCATAATACATATTCAGAACCTTAGGGTTGGATGTCGTGTGTGCCATTTTCGACTGATCCCAGTAACGGGTCAATTTTGTGTGGCATTTGTAACAGGTGACGGGTGAAATAAACCGATAATCCGAACGGTCATTCAGATAGATCGGATTCAGATGAACATTCTGAACGCGACCTGATTGACCGGTGTATTGTGCATTATTAAACCAGCCCTCCTTGCCCGCAGTTATCTTGGTGCCCTGACTCGACAAATGCGCTGCCTGTAATATGTATTGTCCCTGTCTGTCCGTCAGCGCATATTTATCATCTCCCGCAATTCTGACCCTGGCATTTTCCACCGGCCCGTAAGCAGATGTGACACGCCCTTGTATTGTCTTTAGGTTTATATCTTCTGTTTGTGTTTTGCCAAAGCTGTCTATTACAGAATAATATATGAATGAAAACAGCAACAGCAGTAATATCAATACGAAAGCATATTTTTTCATAATTATTTATCTATATTCTGACGATCAATATTCCTTGCATGTTTTGATGATTCTCACCACAAATGGCATTGCACGAGAACGTAAAGGTGCCGGCTTTGTCTGCCTTAAACGATACCAGTTTGGTTTTACCCGGCTGAATACCGTCTGTTACAAAGATACCCTCGTCTTTGAGACTGAATCCATGAATTACGTCACTGCTCCTTAATTTTAAAACAACGACATCGCCTTTTGAGACTGTTATTACCGGCTTTTTTAAATGATCATCTTTATGCCCCAAAGAAATAATGTCTTGTGCGCGAACTTCTCCCAAAATCCATCCATGTCGGGAGTTGCCGGTCAGCGTAAACACTTTGGCGTTAGGTGGTATTTTTTCTTTCCATACCTGTTGGTTATAGAACCCGATGGCAATGGGCAGCCCGATGATCAACAGAATTAACAGGACAAGAAAAACCATATCCAATTTTTTATTGTTGATACGCATTTAATTCCCCGCACATTATTTAAAAAACTTTCGTAGACATAAGTGTCGGACGATTCATTTTAGGCTTTGGCAATGTAGCTTCCGGTCCATTGATCATTTGATGAGAATCAGACGACCGGTTTGTTTATCAACACCTAAGTGCTGGACCACATCATTGGCATCGTTTAGGATCTCCATCTCATAAAAACTGCCGGCATCATTAATCCGCCCAACCCTCAAGTTCG
Source organism: Desulfobacterales bacterium (assembly GCA_037381105.1). GTDB lineage: Bacteria > Desulfobacterota > Desulfobacteria > Desulfobacterales > UBA11574 > UBA11574. Next base: position 3,642 of record JARRRC010000159.1, on the reverse strand, counting down.
GGTTCAATCTTTTTACATGGTCGTTGGCTAAATCGCCGGCTTGTTCTTTTGTTAAAAAAGATTTCTGAGCGATCGGACCTGTTGCATTGCGCTGCTGGGGAACATAGTCTCCGCCGCCCGCCGAACCGGCGTTCCACCCACAGGCATTTGCGAGGTCAGGTCCGGCCACAAAAATTTGGCTTAACCCTATCATTGCCATCAGTAGAATTCCTGCGAAAATAATTTTAAAAAATCGTTGCATCTTTCACCTCCAATTTTAATCGTGTTTTTCTTTTTGTTGCAGTATCAGAGCAATCGTTGTGCCAAATAGAGAAAGTAAATCATTTTTAATCAAGATACTGATTTTCAATTGCTTTTCGCTCAATGTTCGAAGAAATTCGTTTCATTGGCGACCCAAAGTTGTTTATTTATTACCCACAACGAAGTTCCGGGTGAGTAAAATATGACCACATTCAACCTGAGTAAGGCGTCCAAAGGTGTAATATCCGGGTCCTGCTTAAAAATCGAGTCCTGAATATAATACCCGAGGCATGTGGATTTTGGTTTTAATCCTGTCTATGAAGGCTAACAGAGAAAAGAGAGGTTTTGAAGATATCTGGGAACGATGTCGAACGTGAACCGGAATCGGAATGATCCGTGGTTGTTTCCGCCACCCTGAAATAAGCAGGGCACGTAACTGATAAATGCAGAAAAAGTGCCGCCTTTTTGTCGATCTGTATTTATAGGCGATGCAATGAAGGCTGATGCATTTGGGTTCGATTTTGTCTTCAGGTTACAGGGAGAATCTTTAAATGAGACGTCGCACACGGATTTATTAAACCCTAACATGGCGGCCGGTTCATTGGTCGAAGATATTTTACTGCTACAGTACCTGCATAGTAAACCGGCACAGCGCTCGACTGCATCCGTCTTGGGCGCCACAAAAGTTATGCCCAGCATTATGGCAAAAATAATAACAAATATTTTTCTGGATGAAAAATTCATAGCTTAATAATAAAAGTTCAATGAAAGATGCCTATATCACATTGTCGTAGTTGTCAATATGAAATGTTAATATTATAAATCAAATTTAGCACCCTCAATTTCTATCAAGGTCGATAAAGTGCAGCAGGCCGGTCCCGCCGGATCATCCGCGTCTGAATATAAAAAAAGGGATCGCCGTAACGACGATCCCTTTTTGCACCTGCCTGTAAAATTGAATTAATGGCGCAAACGGATTATTCTGGAAACTTGATGGTAATTTTTTCTTTATTTTCTTTTGCCTTGAACTTTATATTGAGTTCAATGCTGTCATTTCGTATGCCCAAAGAAAGTGGTATTTTCCCTTTGTTTTCTTCGATATGGGTGATTTCTCGAACCGTGTCCACAATCTTTTTGCCAACATCCGTTCCTGGAGACGGCAGCTCGGTTTTACGGTATTCCGCGACCACGCGAACCTGTCCGTCCGGCTCACGGTAAATCGTAATTTCTTCGGCATTGTTGTTGACACCGTGCAAAGCTGCAAGGGCCAGCCATTTGATGGCGGCTTCGTCTTTATCTTCTTCGTTCCTGACAATGGACATCTCTTTAAGTGGATCACCTGTGGCATAGCAGTCACACATTTCCTGAACTTTGAGATGCAAGTTTCGTTTTTCTTTCATTTTGGCCTCCTTTAAAAATGCCTTCTGCCTATTCGCAAAAGGTGCTCAATTCGATGTCGCATCATCCGCCGGCTGTCTGCGGAAAGGCGGTATTGGCATAGAGATATTCCATCTTTTCCTTGTGTTTTAATTCTTCATTGGCCATTTTAAGCAGCATTTCTTTAACATTGTTTTCATCATGCATGTTGGCCAGCTCCGTATAAAAACGGTGCGATCTGAGCTCCCTGTGGGAGGCGATCAGATAGATATCTTCTCTTTTTGTTTCTTTGCTGATTTCGGGCTCATCCAGATATTCCGATACCTTGTAATCCACAACATCGGTCATTCTCAATGCATCCGGACCGTAATTTCCGTCACGGTAATTCACAAGAAACGCCTTGTGTTTCTTTTCTTCATTGGCGATGAACTCGATGGTGTCTTTAATGCTCGGATCCTCCAGTATGTTGAAGATACCCATGTAAAAGTCGTAGGCTTCCTCTTCTCTTTGAATCGCTATATCAATGACTTCCGATAGTGGTTTGTCCATGCAATTCCTCCTTTTTTAAAGTTGTCTTATTTTAGAAATCATTAATTAGAACCGAAGCGTGGGAATGCCGAAGAGGGGATAGTTATGATCGACATTCCCGATACCGAGTCCAAGTATATCCTGGCTGCAGAACATTTGCAATGAATCATAAAAATCGCTGAATCCATGGGGCGCCACATCATAATCACCAAATGCCATGAAAGGAATTTTCCTTTCATTCATCAGATCCTGGAAATGTGGGTGGGTGATTGTTAAAAACTGAATCCCTTCAGGGCCGAAGCAAGTATCGTTATCGAGTCTCGTTAAAAGCTGACTCATTGTCAGATTTTGATATCTTTCGCCGGTCTGGATGTTTGAAAAGTAGAAACTTTTAGGCCTGGGAGGTGCAGTCGGACGCAACCTGAAACAATCGGACCTGTCAAAATGAATATGTTCGCACTGCCATGTTTTACCCTTTTTGAATTTACGGGCATATTCCCAAGCCAAACGGCCGGAGAGAATCGAATCGGCATGGTCCTGACCGTCATCGCCGAACCCGTAAGATAAAATGACATCGATATATCCGTCGTGCCGGTCCTTGTCTGTTATCTGAGGCGGCGGTCCAATCCGCCGGAATTCAATCTCCCGGATGTCCCAGCCCATTTTATCGCTCGCTTTCTGCCAGAACATTATTTGCTCGGAGATGGGTAAAATACAGCGGGTCGATGGTTTCGGTTTGATTTTTAAAAGTTGTTTTATTAATTTCAACACTTGTGAATCAGGGTTCCGTCTTTGGCAAATAAATGACCGCACGGCGGCATAATACAACATCCATATACGGGAAGATTTCCCGCTAAAGGAAATCTTCCCGGTTAAAGAGATTGATCCGAATATTCAAGATGTCCTTTAATCTTATTTCCAGCACGGATGCCCGTATGAAGGACCGTATTCCATGGGACCACCGTAACCTCTGTATCTCCAACCGTATCCATGACCCATCATGCCGGGTCCCATCCATCTCTGCCCTAAGTTGGGATCGATTTTTTTCATTTCAAGATATTGTTCAATTCGTTTTTGGTCGATTTGAGATTTAAGATCGGATATCTCTTTTTGGAGATTTAAGGCGGTTTTAGCGTCGGGATTCTTTTTAGCCAGTTCGCTTTCAAGGGCAAGTCTTTTTTGATAAATTTTCTGCCTCAAATCCTCGGTGGATTTGAAAAATGCTTCGCGTTGTTCATTCATTTTTTGGATCTGCTCATTACTCAGATTATCCATCATGTACCCATAGCCGGGATATCCGTATCCGCCGTGATGCCATTCGGGTCCATGGTGATTCCATTCGCGGGAATGATGTCCGTAACCCATTTCTTGACCCGCAAAAGCATAACCGCCGAATCCCATAATGGAAAATACCATCAGGAAAACAAATATTTTACTTGCAATACCTCACATTTGTTATACCTCCTCCTGTGTTATTCAGTGTCCATCCATAAATGG
>JARRRC010000158.1:0-5695 GCA_037381105.1 Desulfobacterales bacterium | reverse complement strand
ATGCCGGCTTATGGCAGCGAAATCGAGGGTGCACTGGAAGAAGGCGTCAAAATTTCTTATCTGACCGCGCCCGAATCGATTATAACCCAAAACGGACATGTCATCGGTCTCAGGTGCATTAAAATGAAGCTGGGCAATCCAGATGCATCGGGACGTCGAAGACCGATCCCCATAAAGGGGTCTGAATATGAAATCAAAACCGATCTGGTGATTCCGTCCATCGGTCAGACTATGGAAACACCGGCGGAAAAGAGTATCAAAGGTATCGATATCGGCAAATGGGGAAGCTTTAAGGTTGATCCCGTAACATTGGCCACAACAAGACCCGGTGTCTATGCCGGGGGAGATGCGGTCAGCGGGACGGCCACGGTTATTGAGGCTATCGCCGGCGGTAAAAAAGCCGCCATCGCCATTGATGCATATATTAATGGGGTTGAAGATCCGAAATTTCCGCCGATTCCTCAAAAACGAGCTGACGTTGAAAAGATCGATGTCAGTGAAGAAAAAATGGCGCGGCTGAAGCGTCCGAAAATCCCTTTGCTGGAAATCGAAAAAAGAGTATGCAGCTTCGACCAGGTAGAGCTTGGCCTGAGTGAAAAAGCGGCTCGAGACGAAGCCAAACGGTGTTTGCGGTGTGATTTAAGCTAAGAAGGAGAAATATTGATGATGGTTCAAATGACCCTGAACAATAAAGAAATAGAAGCCCCGGAAGGCTTGACCATACTTGAAGTCGCCAGAAAGCAGGGTATCGACATTCCCACGCTCTGTTATCATGAAGCGCTGGGGCCCTATGGTGTCTGCCGGCTGTGCATTGTGGAAGTGGGAGGGGCTTTGCGAAAAGGGATACGGATTTCGTGTATTCAAAATGTAATGGACGGCCTTGTCGTAAATACCGAAAGCGAAAGGGTTTTAAGAAACAGGCAGTTCCTCTTTGAGCTTTTGCTGGCAAGATCTCCCGATTCAAATGAACTCATCGACCTGGCGGCAAAACACGGTGTTTTTGAATCAAGGTTTTATGAAGCGGATTCGGATGATAATTGCGTCAGATGCGGCCTCTGTGTGAGGGTTTGCCGTGACAAAATAGGGGCCTTTGCCCTTTGTTTCGCTCACAGAGGATATGATAGGAGGGTTACGACTGATTTTGAATCCCTTTCCGAATACTGTATCGGATGCGGCACCTGTGCCCAAATCTGTCCGACAGGCGCCATAAAGATGAAAGATGAAGGAGAAGAAAGGATCATCTATACAAAAAATGGGGTGATCGCCAGATTCGAGCTCGAAACATGCAATGTGTGCGGCATGCCTTATGCCCCGAAAAAGTACCTGGATTTCGTAAAAAGGAATTCGGATGAATCCATGGCGGTCAACGTTGTAAGAGATCTTTGCCCAGCATGCGCAAGACGAACGGGTGCAATAAATCTGGTGGGCCAAATGACAGTGTAGTCCATCTGTTCCTGTCCTCAAAAATCGATCTGAAAGGTAAAAACATCATGGAAAAAGAGAAAATTGAAAAAATTGTCAATAAACACCGACATGAAAAGTCGGCAATATTGGCAATACTTCATGAGGTGCAAGCGGAAGATAATCAACTGAATACCGAGTCCTTGAGATATATCGCGCTGCTGTTGGGTGTCCCGTATTCAAATGTCTACGGGTTGGCGACATTCTATAGTGCTTTCAGTACGGCAAAGAGGGGAAAGACATTGGTCCGGGCCTGCGACGGCATATCCTGCCATATCAACGGGTCGGAAGAAATTATTGAAGTGCTTAAATCCAAACTGAACATTGAACTGGGCCAAACCACCTGGGATGAGGCAATCGGCTTGGAAAAGGTTCGCTGTTTGGGTTTATGTTCCATCAGTCCGAATGTTTCTTTTAATGACAAGACCTATTCAAATCTCAACAAAGAGAAGATAATTGAGATTCTTCAGAAAGTGACGGGGGATTCAAAATGAAAATAAAAAATATGGAGGATCTTGATAAAGTAAAACAAATCGGCATGAAATCTCTTTTCCCCCAAAGACCGCAAATCAGAATCAGTATGTCTACCTGCGGGCTCGCACTTGGCGCGGATCGTATATTTCAAATAATAACTGAACAAAAAGAAAAAACAGGGATCAAGATATCCTTGCATCAAACCGGCTGCTCGGGATTCTGTAATCTGGAGCCCATGGCGATGGTCAGGCGGCAAGGAAAACCTGCACTCCTGTATACTCAGGTCACCGTGGAAAAGGTCGAGCAGATCATCCGGGATATTCAGAAGAAAAAAATATCAAAAGAAGGATTGTTCTGCACCATTGGAAGCGATTCTGTTTCCGACCAGCGGCCGGACCCTGAATTGAATGAAATCCCTGACTATCAAGACACACATCCTTTTAAAGGCCAGCACCGGCTGCTTCTTGGAAGTTGCGGTATCATTGATCCGTTGAATGTATCCGAATCTGTCGCCATGGAAGGATATTCGGCATTGTATAAGCACTTTTTAAAATGCGCCCGGAAGAGGTCATTAAAGAGGTTGTTGATTCGGGACTCAGAGGCAGAGGCGGTGCATGGTTCCCCACCGGTTTTAAATGGGATATGGCCAGCAAATCTTTCGGTGACGAAAAGTTTGTCATATGCAATGCGGACGAAGGAGATCCCGGTGCTTACAAAGATCGAACCATCATGGAAGGTAACCCGTTTAAACTGTTCGAGGGGATCGTACTGGCAGGATATGCTATTGGAAGTCATCACGGGATCATTTATCTTCGCGAGGAATACCATCATACCTTTGAGTTTCTTAACAGTGCTATAGCGATTGCAAAACGGTACGGACTATTAGGGAAAAATATTTTAGGATCCGGGTTCAATTTCGCGTTGAACATTGTTCGAGGCGGCGGGTCCTATGTATGCGGCGAGGAAACCGCCCTGATGGATTCTCTCGAAGGCGAAGTGGGAGATCCGAGACTAAGACCGCCGTTCCCCATTGAGAAGGGTTTGTGGGAGAGACCGACGATCGTAAATAATGTGGAGACCCTTTCAAACATTCCCTTAATCATTCAAAACGGGGGAAAATGGTATGCAGAGATCGGAACCGAAAAAGCCAAGGGTACCAAGATTCTATCGGTGATCGGCAACGTGAAACATCCGGGTCTTTATGAGGTTCCCCTGGGCACAAATTTAAAACATGTTATATTTGAAATGGCAGGAGGGCCATTTAACGGAAGATCCATTAAAGCCGTCCAGGTTGGGAGCCCGTTCGGCATCTTTATTCCTGGTGATAAACTTGATGTAACCCTCGACCCCGAGAGTCTTAGGGAGATGGGGTCTATGATCGGATCCGGTGTGATTGTGGCGCTGGATCAAAACGCCTGCATCGTCGATATATTGCATCATCTTCTGACTTTTTTTGTAGAGGAATCCTGCGGCAAATGTGTTCCCTGCCGCGAAGGTGTCTCCAGGATGGAAGAATTGATGATAGAAATATACAATGGCCGCGCCACCATGAAAGATCTGGATATATTAAATGAATTGGGTGAAACAGCCAGAGATTTTTCCCTTTGCGCGCTTGGCGGCGGTGCTCCCGGTCCGATATTGAACGGGATGAAAGATTTCAAAAAAGACTTTGAGGCGCATATCAAAACCGGTCAGTGCCCCCGGCTCGGTTAATTCGTTAAAAGACATGAGCACATGATGAAGAAGATGAATATGTCTATGCATTAAACACGATTTTGCCAAAGAGGATAAGATGATCACTTTTACAATAGACGACAAAAAAGTTAGTGCCGAAGAAGGCGCCACTGTATTTGAAGTTGCCCGTGAATTCGGGATCGAGATACCCCATTTGTGCTATCACAAAGACATGGAGCCTTATGGTGGATGTCGCCTGTGCATGGTCGAGATTACCGAGAACAGTTTTACGCGATTGCATCCTTCCTGTGCATTTCCGATTAAAGAAAATATCATTGTTAAGACAGATACAGAACGACTCCGCAAGGGAAGGAAAATCATAGCAGAACTTTTGCTTGCCAGATGCCCGGATGTCGACTCGGTCATTAACCTTGCCGAATCATTAGGGGTCAAAGAAGCACGCTTTAAAAAAATGGACAGCGATTGTGTGCTTTGCGGCCAATGCGTGAGGGTATGCCGTAATGTAGCAAATGTCGGCGCCATAGATTTTATCAACCGGGGAAAAAACAGATACGTCGGAACACCTTTTGATCTCCCGTCTGATGATTGCATCGGTTGCGGATCCTGCCATTATGTTTGTCCAACCGGCAGCATGAATATGGAATATGAAAATGTGTTGAGATGGCGAAATTTACCGGGAACCTTGAGAAAATGCCGGTATATGCGCATGGGTTTTATTCCCCATAAAATGTGTCCCAATAATTATCAGTGCTGGAATTGCGAATTGGACCAGAGAATGGAAGATCTTGCCAAAACCCATCCCATATTTATACTTAAACATGCCAGAGAAGAAGAAAAAGAAACCATCGGACATTTCGAAATGCGCTTCGATCGTTTCTATCATGAAGGACATGTCTGGGTGAAACGCATCAATGGTTTGATGCGATTGGGGATAGACGATTTTACGCGACAGATTATCGGGTGGGTGGATGATATGCGGCTGCCGTCCGTAGGGACGACACTCGAATACGGAGACACATTATTGGAAATCTCCGGCAATGAGAAGAAATTACTGTTCTATACACCACTAGAGGGCGAAATTGTTCATATTAACCCGCATATTTTAGACAACCCCAAACTGGCAAGTATATCACCCTACGAAAGGGGATGGATTTTCAGTATTGAACCATTGGATATTCTCCGGGTATCAAAAGAACTCCTTTCCGGGAGGTCGGCAAAGGAATGGTTGAAACATGAATCTAACGAGTTCCATGACATGGTCAGACAAGAGACAGAGACGGATCTTCCCCTTGACAAGCCGATCCCAAAGGATTTTGCAAAAACGGTAGGAGATGACATCTGGAAAAAGATTCACAAGAAGTTCTTTATTAAAAAGAGGAAGAAAAAACAGGTAAAGCTTCATCGGATAGAGGATTTTTAATATAGTAACTATTTGAAGGGTCGGGGTGTTTTCATAAACAGCCTCTTCATGGACATACTTTTATTAAATCGCATAATCACCCCGATCGAAGATGCCACTGACAGTGAGGCGGACAAGCCGGTTAGAGGCGGATAAACCTTGTGGCATGGTTCGTCTCAGGTATAATTAAATTTTTTCTGAAAGAACTCGTGGCTAAGGGATCGTAATGAAAAATCGGAGGATGATCCTAATATTTTTCCCCCAGCGGGATTGAAAAGTGTAAACAAAAGCTACAACCATTCCCATAAAAAGCTACAGTCAAGCAACAACTTGATTATATTCGATATATAATATTCATTGTCTTTGTTTTTCATCATTGTGTTGCCAATATAATCATATCCATTACGCCTTCCAAATTTCATCTGTTCCATACGTTGAACAAAATAACTGAATAAAGTTAATGATTCAAACAAAATAGATCTTTTGGAAACCTATGCCGAGGGTTGTGGCACCAAGGTTGCAATTCAAAAAAGAAAACGCAAATCTTTTGAGTCGTCGGAGGGACAGTAGTCTCAACGTCCGCTGGGTAAAGAAGTATATTGGAAAGGGAGTTCGCTCAAAATCGGACAGAACCTTTGCTGGCAGGAGAGACTATACAGAAGCAAG
>JARRRC010000157.1:0-10296 GCA_037381105.1 Desulfobacterales bacterium | reverse complement strand
ATGTTCGGGGTGGTGGCACTGTCCGGGGTGGTGGTCAACGATTCCCTGGTGCTGGTTGTTTTCGCCAACCGCATGGAGCGATCCGGCATGAGTCGGCGGCAAGCCGTTCATCAGGCGGGTATTCAGCGGTTTCGGCCGATCATTTTAACCACACTGACCACTTTCGGCGGATTGTCTCCCATGATATTTGAAACCTCCCGGCAGGCTCGATTTTTGATTCCCATGGCCCTTTCCCTGGGATACGGCATTCTCTTTGCAACATTGATCACGCTGGTGCTGGTGCCGTCTCTTTATCTGATTGCTGAAGATGTAAATAAGCTAATCCGAGCGAAACCTGCACGTGATCGGCATGTGCACTCGAAGAGCGCGTAACCCGAATATTTCATGAAAATTTTTGAGAAGTTTTTTATTATTAAAGAAACAATTTTTTCGGCCGATAGACTGTATCGGCAATTGAATGAAGACGATTTTTTATGCCGATTGCTCATTAAAGGTGTCTTGAAAAATATTTTTAAATAAAATGAAAAAAGTAGAAAAAATCGCTTGCTTTTTTCATTAATGGGATTAATGTGAATTGCTAGGTTTACACACTATTTTATAATAGGAGGCTAGAAAAAATGGATGACGGGATTTCACTTATACAATGTCCGAGGGAAAATGTGCATCAAGATGAAATTCAGGAGGAATGTGAAGAACCTCCAGGTATACTTTTATCATTAACCCACCTTCACACCAAACCCAAGAGAATTAACACCACCCGGGAAGCAGCGGTCGTTCTACCTTTCGCTGTCAGACGACAACCCAAAACATCCAGTAAAACCAGGACATTTCGCCGTAAGTTCTTTCCAACTGCAACGGATAAAGAATGGAACAACTGGCATTGGCAGATCAATCATCGAATACATTCGATCCTTCAGCTTCGTCGGTTTTTAAACCTTTCACCCGAGGAAACCGATGTTACGGGGAATTTATCGATCAAACTGCCACTAGGGATAACGCCCTATTATATGAGTCTTATCTCACGGGAAAATCCTGATTCTCCCTTGAGACGAACGGTGGTTCCGACGGTCCATGAATTTTTTAAAGCACCCGAAGAAGCCGACGATCCCCTTTGCGAAGATCGTCAAAGTCCGGTTTCGGGGCTTGTTCATCGATACCCGGACAGAGTCCTTTTGCTGGCACACGACTTTTGCTCCACCTACTGCCGGTATTGCACGCGTTCACGGGTTGTCGGACACGGCAGACTGTACCCTAACCGGAGTCGCCTGGAAAAGGCCATGGAATATATCCGGGACGACTCTCGAATCCGGGACGTTCTCATTTCCGGAGGGGATCCGCTGACGTTGAGCGATGATCGACTCAATTGGATTCTCACAAAACTGCGTCAGATACCCCACGTGGAAATCATACGCCTCGGAACAAAAGTCCCGGCTGTTTTGCCCCAGCGTATCACGCCTCAGTTGGTCCGAATGCTCAGGCGGCATCATCCGATATGGATGAGTCTTCATTTTACCCATCCGGATGAATGTACACCGGAAGCCTATCGCGCCTGTGCCACGCTGGCGGATGCCGGCATCCCCTTGAACGCTCAAACGGTGCTTTTGGCGGGGATTAACGACACCGTTGATACCATGACCGAACTGGTGCATAACTTGCTGAAAATGAGGGTAAGACCTTACTATCTCTACCAGCTCCCGGAGGAGGCGGCAAAATTCCTGTAATGCCTGATTATGTATTGGGCCGCAACGGTCCGGAATGGCTTTTGCGAAATTATGAAGGAAATACTTTTCATTATATGGATCCGCAAGGTCATGCAGCATCATCAATTGCGTACAGCCCTATGATCCATGAAAAAGTTGAGGAAATTCCGTCGGAATAAACATCATTTTCCATAATATTTTCTTGTAAGCGTTCTTTTTTAAGATCCCTTGATAAGGGGGACACTTCCAAGTGTCCCCTTGCGTGCAACCGGAATATACTGATCTCGCTGATACCGGATGATAACGTGATACGGATGGTTTAAAGGCTTGCCGCCGGCAAGTCTTTTGTATTTAGGGCTTTTTTTACACCCGACAGTGAATATTGGAGGATTAATATGAGCGATCATGTTGTTTTATGTGCCCTTTGTGCACAGCAAGGCAAAACATGTTGCGTTGAGACGGATATTTTTATAACGATGGGTGATGTACGCCGAATTTTCAATTTTACGAACAAACACGACTTTTTTGAGTTCCGCGGTTGTACCACGGAGGCTTACAAAGACCAATCCGATGATCCCCAGTGGGATCGCCAGGTATTTCGACCCGATGGAACACGCCGTGTCGTCAAACGGGAATCTTTGGGCAGGTGCCTGTTTTTGAGTATAACGGGGTGTGCTCTTCCGTTGAATGTTCGTCCTCTGGTTTGCCGGTTGCACCCTCATCTTTATAACGCCCAAGGATTTTATCCGGATCTTGCACCGGAATGCCCCGTTCACCTGTTGCCGACCGGCGAGCACCTGGAGCAGACCATTCAAGGTTTTCAACAGGACGAGGCTGAGCATTGGCGTCACCTGCTCTATCAAGAAATTATGGAAACAGGAGATTTCTCGTCATGAAAATCGGTTTGACGTATGACCTGCGAACCGACTATCTCGCGGCCGGCCACGATGAATTGGAAACCGCCGAGTTCGACAGAGAAGACACCATTGACGCTCTTGAAGCTGCTATCAGGGCACTGGGGCATACAACGGATCGCATTGGGAATGCCCGCCGGCTCATTGAACGACTGGTCCGGGGAAACCGCTGGGATCTGGTTTTTAATATCGCCGAAGGACTAAATGGTATCGGCCGGGAAGCCCAGGTGCCGGCAATTCTGGACCTCTACAATATTCCCTACACTTTTTCTGACCCTCTGGTCATGAGTTTGACGCTCCACAAGGGAATGACCAAACGGGTCATTCGGGATGCACAAGTTCCTACATCCGATTTTTGCGTGGTGGAAAAAAAGGGAGACGAAAAGCGGGCAACCTTTCAAGCGCCGTATTTTATCAAGCCGGTGGCCGAAGGTACGGGAAAAGGGGTAAGCCCCCTTTCAATTCTTCATGATCATCGTGACCTGGCTTCGGCCTGTGAAGAAATGAAACGCGCTTACCACCAACCGGTTCTGGTGGAACGTTATCTTTCAGGACGGGAATTCACGGTTGGAATTATCGGAACCGGAGCAGATGCCGAGGTTCTGGGCACCATTGAAGTGATTTTGCTGGCAGGCGCCGAAGCAGGGGTGTATTCTTACGTCAACAAAGAGCGTTGTGAAGAACTGGTTCAATATCGTCCGGTTCGATCCTCTGAAGAACCGCTGGTCCAAAAAACTGAAGATATCGCTATGGATGCCTGGCGGATTTTGGGCTGCCGGGATGCAGGTCGCGTGGATATTCGATGCGACGAGGCGGGGCAACCTTATTTTTTGGAAGTCAATCCCCTGGCCGGATTGCATCCGGACCATTCGGACCTGCCGATTATCTGCAAAGGGATTTCCCTTTCTTATGAAGGGTTGATCAAACGCATCCTTGCATCGGCCTTCATGAGAATCGATGGGCACAAAGCTTAGTGAAAATCCTGGCTCACGAGGCCCAAATTGATTATTCCTGTGGAAACCCGCTTTGTTAAAGGTTACTTGAATTATAGAAATTACAAATATCAAACAAATTCCAATGAACAAAATTCAAAAATCCAAACATTTCTTTATGGAAGGTTTTTGTCATTAGATATTGGAATTTACGATTTAATTGTATTTTGATGCTTGAGATTTGTGATTTTAGATATAAAAATTTAAAAAAGCCATGGATCTTTACGAGGGTGCGGAAAACCACGTTATTAAAGCAAAAATAAGGAGAAACCACTAGGTGCATATTGCCGTTGTACACAACGCGACCGGACCGGAGGACCGTCCGGATGAACAGGATGTCCTGGTCCAGGCGGAAGCGGTTTCCAAAGCGCTGATAGAACTGGGCCAAGATGTCGTTCAAATGCCGTGTACCCTGGACCTTTTGAGTATCAAAGATCGACTGCTGGATTTTGATCCCCGGCTGGTATTCAATCTGGTGGAATCTTTAGACGGCCAAGGCCGGTTGATCCATTTGTTTCCGGGTCTTCTGGATGCCATGGGCATATGTTACACCGGATCGTGTACGGAATCCATTTTCGTTACCTCCCACAAGGTCCTGGCAAAGGAGCGAATGCGCCTGGAGGGACTCCCTACGCCGGCGTGGATCGGTCCCAGCCCTTGCGATTTGCCGTTTCTTTATAAAAATTTGCCTTCTGCGGAAAAAGAACGCTGGCTGGTAAAATCCACTTGGGAGCATGGGTCTTTGGGATTGGACGATGACAAACCGATCGAAAACACGGATGTTGAGACCCTGCACCAAATTCTCAAAGAACGAGCCCCGAAACTTGGAGGGAACTGCTTTGCCGAGGTATTTATCGAAGGGCGGGAATTCAACCTCTCGATTCTCGAAGGAGCAGCAGGGGTTCAAGTGCTTCCTCCGGCGGAAATTATTTTCGAAGACTACGGCACGCAAAAACTGACCATCGTGGGATACCGGGCAAAATGGGACAGCTCGTCCTATGAATATCATCACACACCCAGACGGTTCGATTTTCCCTCATCCGATGCACCCCTTCTTCAACACCTGAAAAATCTGGCCGTCCGTTGCTGGACGGTCTTCGGGCTGAAAGGGTATGCCCGCATTGATTTTCGGGTGGATTTACAGGGACGTCCATGGATTCTTGAAATCAACGCCAACCCCTGCCTCTCTCCGGATGCCGGATTCGCTGCGGCGGTCAATCGATCCGGAATAACCCTTGCCCGCGCCATTGAAAGCATTGCAATGAACGGATTTCCGACCCGAATGAGGTGATCCCATGCTTCGTATCCGCCGTATTTATGATGATATTCTTCCTCGAAATAAGGAGGTCTTGCGACAGGTCAAAGACATCTTACGCACCCGTTTCAATGAGGTTCCCCAGGAAGAGATCGACGAGATCGGGGAAAAGCTCCGAAATCCCTTTAAACATAAATTTCGCTCTATCCTCTTCGTGGCAGAGAACTTCCGCAAGCGCGTCTTAGGGTTTGCGTTCCTTTTGTATGAACCCGAGATCAACTTTTGCTATTTGGACTGGATCGCCACGGTCAGCGGAAAAACCGGCGGCGGGCTCGGCAGTGCCATTTATGATACGATTCGGCAGGAGGCTGTGGATCTCAAGGCAAAGGGACTTTTTTTCGAGTGCCTTCCGGATGAAAAAGAAGCCTGTCCGGACGAGGCGCTGCTCAAGGACAACCGTGCAAGGCTCAGATTTTATGAACGATACGGCGCCCGTCCCATTGTCAATACAGCCTATGAAACACCGGTGAAATCCGGCGACTCCTGCATGCCGCATCTGGTTTATGACGGGCTGGGACAGCCTAAGGTTCCGGATTCGACCTATGTTCGAAAGGTGGTACGGGCCATCCTTGAGCGAAAGTATGCAGACTATTGCCCTACCGAATATGTGGAAAAGGTAGTCAAGTCCGTTCGAGACAATCCGATTCAACTCAGGCCCCACCAATATGTTAAACCCGAAGCGGCCCAGCCGCAGGTTAAAAGCCAATCTTTAGAACAGATCGGGCTTGTGGTTACGGACCGTCATGCCGTTCATCATGTCCATGAGCGCGGATATGTGGAATCTCCGATCAGGGTGCGCAGCATTTTGGGGGAACTGGAAAAATCGGGGACCTTCGCCCGGATCAAGCCCAAAAATTTCCCGGACAGACACCTTTTTACGGTTCATGACGACCGGTTCGTTCATTATCTCAAACGGGCCTGCGAGGAAGTGCCGGAAGGAAAATCCCTTTATCCATATGTATTTCCGATACGAAACAAAACCCGTCCGCCAAAAGAGCCCTCGGTACTTTCAGGTTATTACTGTATTGACACCTTCACCCCTCTTAATCGGAATGCTTATGTTGCCGCGCGTCGATGTGTGGATTGCGCGCTGACGGCGGCCCATGAGATCCTCGAGGGCCGGCGTGTCTCCTATGCCCTGGTCCGGCCGCCGGGCCACCATGCCGAACGGCATTCTTTCGGAGGCTTCTGCTATTTCAACAATACCGCCACCGCAGCCCAATACCTTTCTGATTTTGGAAAAGTTGCTGTTCTGGATATCGATTATCACCACGGCAACGGTCAGCAGAACATTTTCTATCGGCGATCGGATGTACTGACGGTTTCCATTCATGGGCACCCGAAATTTGCTTATCCTTATTTTTCAGGATTCGATGATGAGCACGGAGAAGGTGACGGCGATGGTTTCAACCTGAATCTTCCCCTGCCTGAAGCGGTGGATGGTAAAAGATATCGTCAGGTCTTGGCCAAGGCCATTCACAGGATAGAGCAGTTTGATCCTTATTTTCTGGTGGTGGCACTGGGTCTTGATACGAGCAAAGGAGATCCCACCGGAACGTGGTCTCTGGTGTCCAAGGATTTTGAGGCCAACGGCCGCATGATCGGGGAGTTGGGACTTCCCACGGTGGTTGTCCAGGAGGGCGGATACAGGAATCGGACAATAGGAACCAACGCGATGCGCTTTTTCAAAGGTCTTGGCGAAGCCATTCATGGATTTCCAAAGGGTGAACGGCGTTTGGATGTACTCCATGGCGTTAAGTTTCGTTATGACCTGGAACCGGTTGATTCCGAGAGGATTCGCCGCCTGGTGGAAGTTACCGGTTTCTTTTATCCGGCAGAAGTGAATCTGGCCGAGGAACTGGTAAAAGAACGACTGTCAAAGGGACCTGCCAGCGGTTATCATTTTGTTCTGGCAGAATCTTATGGCCGTCTGGCCGGATACGGCTGTTTCGGCCCCATTTCCTGTACGGTCTCCAGCTACGACTTATACTGGATTGCGGTTCATCCGGACTTTCAGGGGAAAGGCTTGGGAAGAAGGCTGTTGAAAGAAATCGAGCGCCTGGTTCAAGAGGCCGGCGGAACGCGCATCTATGTGGAAACCTCTCAGCGCCCCCAGTATGCCGGCACCCGGGCTTTCTACGAAAACCGAGGATACCGTCAGGAATCGGTTCTGGAAGATTTTTATGGACCCGGCGAAGCCAGAGTGACCTATTGCAAGGTCTTAAAGTCGGCGCCGGAGCAACCTGATGTTCGGTCGATTACCACAAAATAGCTTTCGAGATTCGGATTTTTCTCGGGCAAAACTTACCGTTCAAAAGTTATATAAGGAAATGCTTGACCTCCTTGGGCGGGACACCGATGACTTGAACCGTCTCATGCCCTTGGGGAGTGGTCAATGAAACTTCAACCGGTGTGATTTCCGGAGCCTTACTGTAACCGACACAGATGGAAGCCGCCATTTACTTTGATTATAGTGTCCAGATTCGGATCATAAAATTTTTTTATATTTTCATTATCTTTTTGGGTCCGTCCAACGATGATTTTTGTGGTGTTGTTTAACCGAAGATGTCGCCCATGCCTTAGAAGATAAAGATCCCTTTCGGCATAGGAACCCTGGTGATCAAAAAGGTCCTTAAGCCGCGATGCAAACCCTTTGTCCGTAAGAAGACAGCCGCCGGCCGGGGCCGGAAATTTTACAATTCCAAATTCTTTGGCAAGTTTTATCTGCGGCTTTCGGGACCGTCCCGTGATGTCCAGCAAAAGATCCCTGTTTACCAGTCCCTGTTGTTCGGGTATGGTAACCGGAAGCCTTTTTGCGCTCAAAGGGCGCAAAATATAGCCGTCAAAGCCGGAATGTTTTTCCACATAGCGAAGGGCATTCATGGTCTGGGACATGGGACGCTGCCCCAGTACTTCGCCGCTGAAAAGAAAGTCAAACCCCTTTTCTTTCATGATATTGCCGGCCAGATTGAACATCAACGCGTGACAGTCCATACACGGGTTCATATTCTTTCCGTAGCCGCAGCGGGGATTGGACAGCATCTTTAGATAGTCTTGGGTGATATTTTTAACCATTAACGGTATTCCCGTGGATTTTGACGCCTCTTTTGCTTTAGCGGATGAGAAAAATGGGGTTTCAAAGGTTATCCATTGAACGGCGATCCCCTGTTTTCTCAGCAACAGAGCCGACAGCATGCTGTCCAATCCACCGGAACAAAGCCCTAAAGCCTTTACTTTTTTTAAAGATACATTCATGATAATGATAAATCCATGGTTTAGAACACCAAAATTTTGGGTATCCACAACAGAGAGTTGTTTTGTTGGGAGTTCCCTGGATTACCGAAATTACAAATCTCAAATTCCAAACAAATCCCAATGACCAAAATTCGAAAATCCAAACAAATTCCGGCTTTGGAAGGTTTTGGTCATTGAATATTGGAATTTGTGATTTATTTGTAATTTGGTGCTTGAAATTTGTGATTTTAGACACAAAATTCCAAGACAGAGCCATTTATCTCTAACTCCCGCATTGTGCGAGGACACTAGATATTTAATATAGAAAAGAAGGATTGATAATGGCAAAAAAACCGATATTAAACAAAAATAAGACCCGAGCGTTAAAAATTCAACACATACTGAAAAAAACCTATCCTCAAGTCAAAACCCAGCTTCGTTATGCCAACCCTTTTCAACTGCTTGTGGCAACGATTTTATCTGCGCAATGTACGGACAAACAGGTAAATCAGGTAACAAAAGAGTTATTCACGCGTTTAAAAACACCGAAAGATTTTGCATCCATCCCCGATAAAACCCTTGAAGCGCTGATCCGGCCCACCGGTTACTTCCGAAACAAAGCCAAAAACATCAAAAACTGTTCAAAACATCTTTTGGAAAAATATAATGGTCAGGTGCCACAATCTCTGGACCAACTGTTAGATCTTCCCGGCGTAGGGCGTAAAACCGCCAATGTGGTCCTTGGCAGCGCATTTAATATCCCGGGTATTGTTGTGGACACCCATGTGGCAAGAATATCAAAAAGGCTCGATTTTACCCGGAGCAACAACCCGGTTAAAATCGAATATGATCTGATGGAAATTATTCCCAAAGAAAATTGGAGCGATTTTTCTTTGCAACTGATCTATTTCGGAAGAGCCATATGCAAGGCGAGAAAACCCGCGTGTCCCACCTGCCCGCTTTACGATCTGTGCAATTTTCCGGATAAAATTCTAAAACCGGAACAGGCGCATTGAATTTTTCCTGGGATGGCATGATCTGTTTTTGTTTCAGGTTCCTTTGAGCACATCCCGAATTTTTCCTGCAATTTCTGCAACACGAACCGGCTTGACGATCAAGGCGTCGATTCCTAAATGCTCGTGGGCGATTTTTTCATTGAGTCCGGTACATAAAATAATCGGAATGTCGGACCGGATGAGACGCATATTCCTGATCAGCTCCATTCCCGTCATTTGAGGCATGGTTTGGTCCGTGATCACCATATCGAATGTTTCCGGTTTTTGTCGGAAGCGTTCGAGGGCTTCGATGCTGCTTATCGTCGAATCGACGAGATAGCCGAGTTTTTCCAACATTGAATGCATCACTTCCAGCACATCTTCTTCGTCATCGACCAGCAAAAGCTTTTCATCGCCAAGGGGCATCTGCATTTCATCGGATATTTTAGTCAAATCATCGGAATGATCATCCATTAACGGCCAATAAATATCAATGCATGTCCCTTCATTGAAAATAGGGCAAACGTGTATCTTCCCTCCATAGCTTTGAACGATTTCATATACGATTTTAAGACCCATTCCGATGCTGTCATTCCGATCACTGAAGCAAAAAAGCGGATCGAAGATATGATTTCCTTCACCATGTTCAATATCCGGGCCTTTGACGATTATCCCCAGCTTAAGATAAGATCCCGGACTCAACCCGTTTTCACACAGAAGGTCGCCGGAATCCAGATTCAATTCCGAAAGCGTCACCTCCAGTACGCCGCCCTTATTTTCCAGGGCCTGGTAGGCATGGGTGCAAAGATTCATTAGGATTTGCTGAACTTCAGAAGGATCGGCTAACACAGGCCCGCAGGTGTTGTCGATGTCCTGGCGCATATCAATGGTTGATGGCAGCGAGGCGCGCAGCAGCTTTAGCGATTCTTTTATAACATATTGAATCTTCAACGACTTTCTACTGCTTTCTTCTTTTGTGCTGAAATTCTGAATCTGCTGGATCAGTTCTTTGGCCCGATCAGCAGCCTTGAGCACGGATGACAGATTTTTATGCGTTTTACTGTTTTCAGGAACATCATACATGCACATCTCGGTGTAGCCGATGATTGGGAAGAGAATATTGTTAAATTCATGCGCAATTCCGCC
>JARRRC010000156.1:0-5756 GCA_037381105.1 Desulfobacterales bacterium | reverse complement strand
AATTTTGAGCGATGATACCGGTCTGTTTTTCTATCCATTATCGTAAAGTAGCCTACAAATACCGCTAATCCCAAAATTACTAATCCCCAAAAAATATATAATTTAAGCAAGCCTATGGATATTAAATAATCTAGCACTTTTTCACCTCCTTTCCAGGAAGGTTTTTAATGTTTTACTTCAAAGAACCAGCCTATGTGAAAAGACGCAAAAATTGAGCCATTAAAAGATCCCTGAAATTAGAACCAACAGGTTCTTTTCCATCGAAATTAATTTGTAGAATTTTGCAAAATTTGAATAAATTTATTAGCTTGTTATGAACAATAGAGTCGTGCAACTTGTCATGGCAAAGAAACCGAAAAATCCTCTAACATTTTTACACACCAATATTATACTGGATAGTGTAGCAGACGGTGTTTTCACGGTCGATGAGAAGATGAAAATCACTTTTTTCAATCGCGCCGCAGAGAGAATTACCGGCATAACTCGCGAAGAAGCAATCGGACAATACTGTTTTGAGGTGTTGAGGGCAAATATTTGTGAAAAGAGTTGCCCCTTAAGATGCTCCTTAAAATCAGAAACGGAGTTCGTTAACAGGCGTGCCAACATCCTGCGGGCCGATGGCAAAATTATC
Organism: Desulfobacterales bacterium; assembly: GCA_037381105.1. Classification (GTDB taxonomy): domain Bacteria; phylum Desulfobacterota; class Desulfobacteria; order Desulfobacterales; family UBA11574; genus UBA11574. The sequence goes on along the minus strand of JARRRC010000156.1, from coordinate 5,125 downwards.
CCGGTCAGCATTAGCACGGCAGTGCTGAGAGATAAAGCCGGGAAAAAAATCGGCGGTGTGGAAACCTTCCGGGACCTTTCTTCTTTTGAAGAACTGAAAAAAGAAATTAAGTGTAGTTATACCATTGAGGACATTATCTCGAAAAATCACAGTATTCAAAGAATTTTTGATATACTTCCTACCATTGCTGAAAGCGGAACGACAGTGTTAATACAAGGTCCCAGCGGTTCCGGAAAAGAATTGTTTGCCCGCGCGATTCATAATTTGAGTTTGCGAAACAGAGGTCCCTTTGTTGCAATTAATTGTGGTGCTTTGCCCGATACGCTTTTGGAATCAGAGCTTTTCGGATATAAGAAAGGCGCATTCACAGGTGCGGCAAAAGACAAACCGGGACGGTTTGAATTGGCCAGGGGTGGTACCATATTTCTTGACGAGGTCGAAAGCTTATCTTCAGCAATGCAGGTGAAACTTCTCCGGGTATTGCAGGAAAGAGAATTTGAGCCCCTGGGCGCCACGGCCCCTCAAAAAGCAGATGTGCGAATCATTTCTGCCACAAAAGATGATTTATCCGTTCTGGTCGGAAAAGGTACTTTTCGGGATGATTTGTATTTCAGGATACATGTTGTCAAACTGGTACTGCCGCCTCTAAAAGAACGGAGAGAGGATATTCCGCTTCTTATCGAACATTTCGTCGATAAGTATAATCGCAAAATGGGCTGCATGATTGAAGGCGTCTCCGATGAAGCCTTGGGTATATTGATGGGTTATGATTTCCCCGGAAATGTACGGGAATTGGAAAATATTATTGAGCATGCCTTTGTTATGTGTCAGGGAGAGGAAATTCAACCTTCACATCTGCCAGCTGAAATATCGCGGAGAAGAAAAGAGTATCAGAAGTCTTCAGGTGAAATCACTCCTCTGCAAGCTGCAGAAAGGCAGAGACTGTTTGAAGCTTTGGAGAAGAATGACCGGAACAGGGTTGAGACGGCCAAAGAATTGGGCCTGCATCGCGCCACACTCTATCGCAAAATGAAAAAGTATGGCTTGATGTAATCTTTTTCTCGCGTAATTGCAACTGTCGCATCCGACTCGTTGCAATTACGCGACATATTGCGCTTATCTTTTAGTATCCTATATACATCAGCTTTGCCGGAATCAGAGAATATTACCGGACTATTTTGCATAATGGCTATCTGGTCTGTGAATTGCAATATCTCATGTAAAAATAAGTGAGTCTGATGAAAAGAATAGCAATACCTGTTTTTGAAAATCGAATCTCGAACCGTCTTGATTGCTGTGAGAATATCATACTGTATTCCATATACAGATCGAAGATTCAATGTTGTGAGACAGTCCGTCTGGTCCAGGCGAGTCCATCCGAAAAATTAAATATGCTGCTTGAAATGGGAATAGATGTATTGATTTGCAATGGGATTACAGCATTTTATTCCCGGAAATTGAGTGAAAAAAATATTCAGGTTATTCCGTGGGTCAGTGGAGAAGTAAAAAAAGTGGTGAATCAATATTTAAACCACAAATTGGCACCGCGCAACTCCGAAGAACGATTCGAAATGAAAAAAATGTGTGATCAATCAGGGGGTGATAAAAAATGATTGAAAAAACATCTTCTGATAGGAATTTCTTCTTAGAAGAAGTTCCTTGTCTGGATGATTTGCTTGTCAAACATTTTGGCAACATAGAAGAAAGAATATTTAATGCTGGTTCTTGGGAAAAAGCTCTGGAAATCGTGGAAGATGCCATTTCAAGTTTTAGGAGAGAATGTATCAGCGAGACTTTGCTTGAGTTTCTTAAATATGATATGAAAACAATGATCGATCGGTATTGGCAGCCAGAACCGGGTAATTTAAATAGGAAGCGGACAGCAATTTGACTCCGGAGGTGATACGGATGGCATGTACAGGACCTTTTGAAAAATACCTGGATGAATACGAAGACTGGTTCGAAAAACATCGGTACGTTTATCTGTCTGAAATCGAAGCTGTTCGCCACTTCATTCCCCAAAGAAGCAAAGGGATAGAAATCGGTATTGGAACGGGAAGATTCGCTCTTCCTTTTGGCATCACAGAAGGTGTGGAACCGGCAAAGGCGATGCGTGAATTTTCAAGTAAACTTGGTCTAAAAGTCCATCCCGGTGTCGCAGAGAAGTTACCCTTGGCAGACGGATCATTCGATTTTGTCTTAATGGTTACGACGATTTGTTTTGTGGACGATATTCTTCAATCGTTCAGAGAGGCAAATAGAATTTTAAACACAAATGACAGATTTATTATTGGAATGGTTGACAGAAATAGTCCACTTGGCAAGCAATATGAGAAAATAAAAAAGCAGAATAAATTTTATCGAATCGCCACTTTTTATTCTGTTGATGAAGTTGTTGTTTCTTTAAATAAAACCGGGTTTGGAAATATTGAGATGGTTCAGACAGTGTTTGGTGATCCGGAATTAATTGATGAAATTCAAGCGTTCCAGTCCGGCCAGGGTCAGGGAGGATTCGTAGTAATTAAAGCAAACAAACGCTTTTAGTAATTTCTTGTTTTGGGGTATCAATTTGGAAATGAAATTCACAATAGGACTGACGTCCAATTTAATTGGGAAATAATGTGATCGGCGTTTTCAATCATTCACTAATGATTACCGGTTTTGTATTCGTCATGATGCTGGTAATTGAATATGTCAATGTTTTGACCAGCGGAGTCTGGCAACGGCGGATAACTGCTTCCCGATGGCGACAATATTTGTTTGGGGCAATGATGGGTGCCGTACCCGGCTGCCTGGGCGCTTTTATTGTGGTGGCTATGTACTCGCACCGCATGCTGTCCCTGGGAGCGATTGTGGCTGCCATGATTTCCACCAGCGGTGATGAGGCTTTTGTGATGCTGGCAATGATACCCGGACATGCCGTATTGTTAATGATCGCGTTATTTTTTATCGGATTTTTAGCAGGATTTTTGACGGATGCTTTCACTGGCCAGTATAAAACCCGGAAATTGGCAAAATGTGACGGATTCGGGCTGCATACCTTTGAGAACTGCGGCTGCTTTTCCGCGGATCGAATCCTGGAACAGTGGAAACATCGATCGCCCTTCCGAACAGTGCTGATGGTCTTCTTATCCTTGTTCATTATCGCAGTAATCAGCGGACAAATCGGTCCCGCAGTGTGGAATTGGGTAAGCATTTCTATTCTATTGGTTACCGGGCTCGCAATTTTCATCGTATTTACCGTACCGGATCATTTTTTAGAAGAGCATCTGTGGAATCATGTTGCCCGTAAGCATGTGCCTCGCATATTTTTATGGGCCTTCGGGGTCCTATTAATCCTGCACTTGCTTATTGATCAATTGCATCTCACAGATATTATTCAGAGCAGTCGGTGGGCAGTACTTGGTATAGCATCACTGGTAGGAATCATCCCGGAATCCGGACCACATCTCCTATTCGTCACATTGTTTGCCAAAGGCGCCATTCCGTTCAGTATTCTAATGGCGAGCTCCATAGTACAGGATGGTCATGGAATGCTGCCGGTGCTTGCTCATTCGCGTAGAGATTTCATTCTTATTAAATCAATAAACTTTCTGGTAGGTTTGGCAATTGGTACGATTAGCGTCTCATTTGGATTTTAGTCGAATAATAAAAAATGTCTCAAAAATGTTTAAAAGATATCAACTAAAAATTTATCCTGATAGGCTGTTACGACAAAAAGCGCTTCCGGTGGAAACACTGAACAGCGATTTGCATGATCTCATCGGTAATATGGCAATATTAATGTACGAAAATTATGGTATCGGCCTGGCGGCGCCGCAGGTGGGTGTACTGCAACGGATTATTATTGCAGATATTGGAGAGGGCTTATTGACCTTAATAAATCCGGAAATCATCGAAAAAGAGGGCCAAAACCGGTTCGAAGAAGGATGTTTAAGTCTGCCTGGCATTCAAGCAGAAATTACGCGCAATTACACCATACTGGTCCGTGGGATTGATCCGGAAGGCCAGGAAAAAGAACTCGATTTAAGGGGATTGATGAGCCGGGTTATCCAGCACGAAATTGATCACCTGAATGGCGTGCTTATTATTGATCATGTCTCATTGGTCAGGAAATTTTTACTCACCAGACAATTAGAAGAAGCCAGACAAAAAGATCTGAATAGGCTAATCAAAATTCGAATGAATTATTTATGAAACATTTAGATCGGTTAAATCACTCTTCGCAAAAATATGAAGATGTGCGCTTGACTTTGTTGTATGATAGTATGGCACATGTCCGCGGCCTTAAAACGGGATGGGGATTTTCATGTCTGGTCGAAGTTGGTGAAACAACCCTGCTTTTTGATACGGGCGGAGATGGCAATATTCTTTTATCAAACATGAAAAAGCTGGGGGTCAATCCCAAAGCGGTTCAAATTGTTTTATTATCCCATAATCGGGCGGGCCATATTGGTGGTTTGGCTGAGTTCCTGCAAATAAATCCGCAGGTATCCGTTTACATCCCTGAATCTTTCCCTAAACGCATCATTGAGTCTATCGAAAAGTCCGGAATTGAACCAATGCATGCAGCTCACTTCCATGAAATTAAACCTAGCCTGTTTACACTCGGTACATTTACAGGTTTTTTCAGAGAACAAGCCTTGGCAATAAATTCTTCTATGGGCACTATACTAGTAACCGGCTGTGCGCACCATGGGGTCATTCCCATTTTGCAGAAGGCAAAAGAGGCCTTACCGGGAAAACCTATTTATTTAGCTCTTGGCGGATTTCATTTTTACGGCCTTTCGGATTCGGAAAAATTAATAGTTTTTGAAGCTTTTAAAATGTTGAAGGTGCAGAAAGTGGCGCCCTGCCATTGCTGCGAAGAAGCATGTCGTCTTCGATTTAAAAAGGTTTATGGTCATAACTATATCGAGATGGGCGTTGGAAAGGTAATACGAATCGACTCAACGGATGAGTTGATCAAAAACAACAAACAGGGAGTCTATCATGACGGATTTGGTCATTAATTATAATAAAATGGATGGGCAGAATGCCACGGGATATATTGAAGGAACTAAAATAAAGGTGCTTCGGGAAGGGAAAAATATGGTCTTACGGTTTGCGATCATTGAGAGACCAA
>JARRRC010000155.1:0-5791 GCA_037381105.1 Desulfobacterales bacterium | reverse complement strand
TTCATTAAAGATTCAGGTCTCCAATCGAGACCTTTGAAAAATGCATATTTTTATTCGAGTTCAAGTCGAAGATCCCGGACTTTGAGCGGGAGAAGGCGAAAATTTTATCCACCCCGATGAAATACTCATCGGGACAAGCATCCATGCATTGAGTATTTCGAGGATCAAAATTTGAGCCTGTCGGAGCGAAGCGTAGATCCCGATTGTCGGGGACGCCGAAATCGGGCAAAAAGAGGCGTTTTTCAGGGGTCTCTAACAGTAACCGTATATTGAGCAAGGAGGTTTAAATGAAAAAGATTCTTGTTATCGGCATTGCGCTTGCCTTTGGGCTCGCCGTTTTTATGGGCGGAGCACCGACAACCGTTCAAGCCAAGACAACTTTTGTCACCATTGGTACCGGCGGCATTACCGGTGTTTATTATCCCACCGGCGGCGCCATTGCGAAAATGATCAACAAAAAGCGAAAAGAATACCACATCCGGGCCACTGTTGAATCCACCGGCGGGTCGGTCTTTAATGTCAACGCCGTCATGTCCGGCGATCTGGAATTCGGTATTGTTCAGTCCGACCGGCAGTATCAAGCCGTTCACGGCCTTGCCGAATGGAAGGATAAAGGTCCACAGAAAGATCTACGGGCCGTATTCAGCATTCATCCCGAATCCATCACTCTGGTTGCCGCCGTGGATGCCGGAATCAAAGACATCAAAGATCTCAAAGGCAAAAGGGTCAACATCGGCAATCCCGGTTCCGGCCAGCGTCAGAACTCCATTGATGCGCTGTCTGCCGTAGGGCTCAATTACGAAAAAGACCTTCAGGCAGAAGGCATCAAGGCAGCCGAATCCGCCGGACTCCTCCAGGACGGCAGGATCGATGCGTTTTTCTACACGGTCGGTCATCCCAACGGATCCATTAAAGAGGCGACTTCCGGTAAAAGAAAAGTACGCTTTGCCTCCATCTTGGGGATCGATAAACTTCTTGAAAAATATCCGTATTATGCCAAAGCCGTGATCCCCATTGAATTTTATCCGGGCGCTGTTAATGATGCCGATGTCCCGACGTTTGGCGTCAAGGCTACTTTCGTCACGTCAGCCAAGGTTCCGGATAATGTTGTGTATGCCATTACCAAGGAAGTTTTTGACAATTTGGATGAATTCAAAAAATTGCATCCGGCCTACAGTATTTTGACCAAACAGAACATGCTGGAAGGTCTTTCCGCGCCGATCCATCCGGGCGCCATGAAATATTTTAAAGAAGCCGGCTTAAAATAAGATTGTAATATACTATATAGCCGGCGGGCAATCCGCCCGCCGCCGTTTATCCGAGACCTAACTTTCCGACTCCTCAATCCGGTGAAACCCATGACCGAAGAAGACATTCATGAAACAGACGACGGAATGGAATTGGCCAAACGGCTGGCTGAAGAAGAAGAAGGTATTGCCAGAAAGCCAAAAGGGCGTGAAAAATACGTTATTCCTTTCATTGCGGTAATCTGGAGTCTTTTTCAACTCTCTCTCCCCAGCTGGCTGGTTCTCGATTCAACATTTATCCGGGCCATCCATCTGGGATTTGCCATGCTGATCGTTTTTTTGAATTATCCCCTCTTCAAAAAGACCCGTTTCGGTCTTAAATATTTCTCTCAAAAAGACAAGATTCCGCTGCTGGACTATATCGTCGCCATTGTCGCCTGCCTTTCGGCACTTTATATCGCCATCGATTATACCGGAATGACAACGCGGTACGGCGCACCCATCACCAGAGATATTGTCATCGGAATGACCCTGGTGGTGCTTCTGCTGGAAGCATCCCGCCGGGTCATCGGCCCTGCGCTTTCGGTGATTGCAACCGCGTTTTGCCTCTACGCATTTTTAGGGCCTTATATGCCCGATGTTATCGCTTTCAAAGGTGTTTCGCTCAGCAGGTTCATGGGGCAGATGACCATGTCCACCGAAGGAATATACGGCATTCCCCTGGATGTTTCGGCCACCATTGTTTATCTGTACGTGCTTTTCGGTGCCATGCTGGATAAAGCCGGTGCCGGAAAATATTTCATCCAGCTGGCGCTGAGCCTCTTGGGACGCTTCAAAGGCGGCCCGGCCAAGGCGGCTGTTCTGGGAAGCGGTTTGACAGGCCTTGTCAACGGGTCGAGTATCGCCAACATCGTCACCACCGGCACCTTTACCATCCCGCTCATGAAAAAGGTGGGGTATCCGCCGACCAAAGCTGCGGCAGTGGAAGTGGCCGCCAGCACCGACGGACAGATCGCTCCGCCCATCATGGGCGCCGCGGCATTTATTATCGCCGAATACGTCAACGTCCCCTATATAGAAGTCATTAAAGCCGCTGCGATTCCGGCATTTGCCTCTTATGCGGCCCTGCTGTATATTACCCATATCGAGGCTTCAAAAGCCGGATTAAGGGGGATGTCCAAAGAAGAGCTTCCGCCGTTTTTCAAAACGCTGTTCAGCGGCATCCACTATATTATTCCGGTATTGTTTCTTCTTTACCAATTGGTCATCGCCCGGCATACCCCCGAACGTGCCGCATTTCAAGCCGTCGTCGTCATGGCCGCGATTATGCTGCTTCAGCATCCGATCAAAGCTTATCTGAACAAAGAGCCCATCGGCGCCGCATTCAAACAAGCCATCGTCGACATTTTTTCCGCCCTTGCCTCAGGGGGTAGAAACATGGTTGCCGTGGCCCTTGCCACAGCCGCCGCCGGCATCATCGTCGGTGTGGTGGCACTGGGATTGGGCGGATTGATCACCCAAATCATCGATACCATATCCGGCGGCAACATTTATATCATGCTTGTCGTAACGGCAATTGCCAGCCTGATCATCGGTATGGGACTTCCGACCACTGCGACGTATATCGTCATGGCGTCTTTGACAGCACCGGCCATGGTTAACATTGCCCACGGCCAGGGATTTTTGGTGCCTTTAATGGCCGCCCATCTCTTCTGTTTTTATTTCGGGATTCTTGCCGATGATACCCCCCCTGTAGGACTGGCCGCCTATGCCGCAGCAGCCATCGCCAAATCGCCGCCCATCCCCACCGGCATACAGGGATTCATGTATGACATTCGAACCGCCATATTGCCGTTCATGTTCATTTTCAACAGCGATTTGATACTTCACAATATCACCAGCTGGACCCAGGGGCTATTGATTTTCGCCATGGCCTGTATCGGCAATTTTGCCTTTGCATCCGCAACCCAAGGCTGGTTTGTCGCCAGGAACAGATTTTATGAAATTCCTATTTTTTTGTGCGTCACCGTAATGGCAATGCGTCCCGACGCTGTTTCAGCATGGATCGGCATTCCATATGATCAACGGTACTGGGTGTATCCCATGGCTCTGGCTGTTTTTGGTCTCCTTTATCTTTTTCAAAGACCCCGCATTCCGAGAATAACGCCCGTTCCTGCGGCAGATATCATTTGAAAAACAGAATCGATGGGTTTTGAAAAAGGCAAATGAAAAGGAAAAACTCATGAGCGATATCAAAAAAATAATGGTTGCCCTCGACTTTACTTCTTATTCACAGAGCACCTTTGATTATGCCGTTAAAATCGCAAGAAACCTGAATGCTTATCTGGTCGTTGCCAGCATCATTAATTCCAGGGACATTTCAGCGGTGGAAATGGTGACATCCATGGGATACGAGGTCGACAGCGAGCATTATGTGGAGGGGATCAAAACCGAACGGGAAAAGATGCTGACGAATTTCCTTAAACATTCAGATATTGATCGTGAACACCTCCAGATGATTTTCAAGGTCGGCAATCCGACCCACGAACTGCTGAAACTGATCGTTGCGGAAAACGTCGATATGGTGGTTATGGGGGTAAAAGGACGCACGGATCTCGAACATATCTTTATCGGATCCGTGGCCGAAAAGCTTTTCCGGCGTTCGCCGGTTCCGGTCCTTTCACATCGGGATGAGAAAAACGCCGAACGACTGCGGGAAAAAATAGAGCACAGATAAGAGGAGGACAACCATGTCCCGAAAAACATCAACCCCTGTGTGGATCATTTTAATGTGTACATTGTTATTCGGCACACCGGTTTTGGCGAATGAACGTTTTACGGACAACGGCGACGGCACGGTAACCGACCATCAACTGGGAGTGATGTGGGCCAAAACCGACAACCAGGGCAATATCAACTGGAAGCAGGCCAATCTTTGGGTCAAATACACCTTCCCGGATACCCTTGAAAAAACATACGACAACTGGCGGCTTCCCACGCTGAAAGAGCTTCAAAGTCTCTATGTCCGGGATAAAAAATATAAAGGCTATGAAACGGATTGCGGCCAGGAGGTTAAGATCGTTCCGGATATAAAACTGAGCTGCGGCTGGCTCTGGACATCGGAAACATCGGCCATTCAGGCATATATTTTTAACTTCCACCGCGGGTACTACTATTCCGACCGAATGGTGCACAACAGGGACTACCGGGTGTTGCCCGTACGCGACATAGAGTAGCTGAAAGCTCAAAGCAAGAGAAAAAAATTATAAGTTGAAAGCTCAAGGCTGAAAAAAGGTGACGTCTTCTAAATGAAATTTGCTTACGAAAAATTGGATGTGTGGAATAAAGCAATTGAATTTACGGTCAAGGTAATTGATATTGCTGAGGATATAAATACAAATCGAAAGCGTTATCGTTTAGTGGAGCAAATTGAAGCGAGTTTGACCAGTGTACCTATGAACATCGCTGAAGGGAAAGGTCGTTATTCAAAAAAAGAGTTCATTCATTATCTCTATATATCAAGAGGTTCTCTTTACGAAACAATGACACTGTTAGAGATTTTTCGTAGAAAGAAGTGGATAGCCAATCACGCATATTCTCAACTTGAGAAGCTGGGAGCAGAAGTTGCCTCTATGATTAAGGGATTAATCAATTCAATTCATTAGACTTATCTTTCTTTTTTCAGCTTTGAGCTTCCAGCTTCCAGCCTTGAGCTTCCAGCTTCACGTCCACACCCCTTCCACTGTTGCGCCGCATTTCGGGCATTTCCCGTTTTGTATCCGAATGTCTCGAACATAAAATCCCAATCGGTCTATCAGGAGATGGTCACACTGATGACAGAAGGTCTTTTCCCCGCTTTCACCGGGCACATTGCCGGTGTAAACATATTTCAAACCGGCTTTTTTGCCGATATCGCGGGCTCTGATCAGGGTTTCAACCGGAGTGCGAGGACGATCCAATAGCTTGTAAGTGGGATGAAACCGGCTGATATGCCATGGGGTTTCCGGTCCTAAAGCATCGACCAAAAAGGCCGCCAAATTCTCGAGTTCTTTTCTGTCATCGTTCAGTCCCGGGACAATCAACGTCGTTACCTCGACAAAAATGCCCAGATCCTTCATCCGTTTCAAGGTCTCCGTCACGTGGACAAGCTTTGCTTTGCATGTGGTTTTATAAAAATCTTCGGTAAATGCCTTAAGTCGACATTGGCCGCATCGAGAAAAGGGTGTATCATTTGAAGCGCTTCTTCGGTCATGTATCCGTTGGTGACGAACACGTTTCGAATCCCCTTTTCCGATGCCAGTTTTGCCGTATCATGGGCAAACTCAAAATAAATGGTGGGTTCCGTATAGGTGTAGGCGATGGTTTTGCAATCTCCATTTATGGCTTCAGCAACAACCGCCTCGGGTGCGAAAGCGTCACCGATGATTCTGCCATTACGGTCAGACGGCATTTGGGCGATATCCGCATTCTGGCAAAACTTGCATTTGAAGTTGCACCCCACCGTCGCAATAGAATATGAAAGACTTCCCGGAAGAAAATGAAAC
>JARRRC010000154.1:5853-10685 GCA_037381105.1 Desulfobacterales bacterium | reverse complement strand
AACTGATGTTCGAGGCGGCTGATCCGGGTGTGTTTGCCTGGTACATAAAAAACTATGGGCCTGAAGTGAATTTGTTCGTGGATCACAGTCAGATCGTGCAACTCGAAACCTTGCGACGCGGCATCTGGGGAACCAAAAGTCTCTGGGGACGCGTGCTGACATATAAAAATTAATATCGCTTCGATTGTGAATAATAAACTGCATCAAGGGTGAACCTTTTCTTTTGAACCAGCTAACAGCTAACTGCCAAGCTTGCAGGACCTGGCAGTCTTAAACCGAAAGGAATATAATTGTCATGAGCACAAAAAACAAATCAATGTATCTGCCGACAACCCCGGCCATTTCAAAAAAACGTGCGGACCTGGCCCCGGACCAGGTGGAGGCCTTCCGGAACTTCAGTAAAACGGTCTTTAAACCGGGAGCCATAGACGAGAAAACAAAGCAATTGATAGCGGTAGCAGCAGCACATGTCACCCAATGCCCCTATTGCATCAAAGGGCATACCCGGCTGGCAAAACAAAAAGGAGCAACAAATAACGAGATTATGGAGGCCATATGGGTGGCATCGGAAATGCGTGCCGGCGCGGCCTATGCCCATGCAGCATTAGCTGTCGAAGAAATGGAAACCAACTCATGAGGAGTAGATTCCCACGGGCCTACGCCCGTGGGAGTCTACTTCAGCGGATAAATGGAAATAAATGCGGTGGAAGCTTTGGCTTTGTCCTCCGTAAACCCTGCGGCAATTAGAGAGTTCCTGCAAATGTCCATTGTCCGAACCCGGGTTTCCCAGTCCTTATCCAGAATAATGGGTTTTGAGCAAGGAAACAGGACGCCGGATTCGAATGCCACCTGCTGGAGAAACCCTTTCCATTTCAGGCGGCCGTTCTGCAAGGTTTCCTGGCGCCCTCCGATGATTAGACGCCCGGGAAGTCCCGCCGGCAGCGCCTCCACCACCCGCAGTCGTGTCGAACCGATTCCGCTGAAACGATACCGCGAGAGGAGGTTCAAATTCTTGTTGTGTATCTTCCAAATGTCCAGCAGGGCGAATTTTGTGCGCTCCTGATCAATGCGTCCGCCAAGAACCAGTTCCGGGTGACCGTCTCCGGTCATGTCTGTTACCATGGCATACCGGTATCGGCATGAACCGAGATCATTCAGTTTTTTCCAAATCAGGGTCTGATTCGAAAAAACCGCAAATGCGGCATGTTCGATATCGTTTTCAACGGTTCGGCCGGCGGCCACTACTTCCGCCGTGCCGTCTCCGTTCAGGTCACCCGCAGCCAGCGCATTTACACGCAGCCGAATGGTGTTTAACCGGTTTGTTTGAAATCCTTTTATGGGGGAAAGATGTCCGTGTTCCCCGATTGAAAAAATCCTGATGTCGGCATGATCCCGGTCACTACTCCCTGAGAAACCACCCCAAACAATCTCATTTTTACCATCTCCATTGACGTCGGACTGAATCAGCGGGTACCCATGAGTATATGACGTTTTTGGATCCGAAAATTCGATGCTGTCTTTTAGATGAAATGCACCATTGAACACATAGGAACGGATAAAACCGACTTCCCGGTTTTCAGGACCGGCTTTCCCGTTGACAACCACAAACCATCGGTTTGATGATGGCGCTTTGATGCGAACCAGGGAACGGATTCGGGTTTTATTGTCGGCACTTTTGGACCCGATACAGAACACCTCCCGGGCGAGTTCTTTGAATTTACCGTCGACGATCGAAAATGCGACGATCAGTGCATCATTCCGTTGGTTCTGTTGAATCTGGCCGGCGGCAAGCAGATCCATTCGGCTCTCCGATACGGGTTCAAGGGCCTTTACAGCGTAAAATCGCATGCCCGAAATCCGAATGGAAACGGCCTCAGGTTCTGAAAACGCATAGACCGGTGCAGTAAAACCTATGATCGCCACAACAAGCAGGCAAATTTTCTTCATCGGGTTCTCCTTAAAAATAAAATTGAGTTCCGGCATAAAAGGTTCTGCCGGGCCGGGGAAAGCCATAAGCCTCTTCGTAATCCCGGTCAAACATATTGTCAACACCGGCATAAATATGCAACCGCTTTTTAAAAATAGCCTGGTCCAGTTTGAGGTTGACCACGGTATAATCGTTCAATTTTCGCTTTTCCAGCGGCGTGGTCCGGGAATAAAAGTACTGGTCGGCCACGTACAGGACACTGGCATAGGCGGAAAGCCCGAAATCGAAAATATATTGGGTTTGAAACGTGAGCTTGTGTTCCGGCCTGTACTGCAATTCATCTTTCTCAGTATCAGGGGACTTGTCCTTGGTATCCATAAACGTGTAACCGGCGCGCAGCAAGAGGTTTTTAAAATACCGGTTCTCGGCGGTCAGCTCCACACCCTGAAAACGATATTTATCGTTGTTTTGGAATGTATCCGTGGGGGGTATTTTTTCGATGTAATCCTTAACATCAATATAAAATCCGGTCAGCGTAAGGGTGGTGTGTCCGGAAAACCGCTGCTCAATCCCCAGTTCGTAATTGTAAGACGTCTCAGGGTTTAAATCCGGATTCCCTTCATCTTCTCCGTAAAGCTGACGGATGGACGGAAACCGGGTTTTTCGGGCCACAGCCCCTTTGATGCGGGTATTTTCAAGAATATCATAATGGGCACCCGCAAGAAAACCATAATCATCTTCACTGTCGCCGTTATCTTTATCAAACCAGTGATGGCTGTAGCCGAACACCAGACCCAACCGATCAAACGGCGACACCTCGTATTCAATCGCGGCAGAATAGACCTTGACCGACCGGTCCAGGCTGACATTTCGGGTGGCGTAGGTTGAGGAGCCGCCGCCGCCACCGCCGCCACCGCCGCCACCGCCGCCGCCACCGCCGCCGACCGCAACGTCCCGGATCACGCCGCTGGACGTAAAGGACTGCTCTTCACCGCTCAACGCAATGGTGAAAAGACCGATGGTTTGAAGATCTGCGGAAGTCTGCAGTGTTCCGCCATGGATTTTGGTGGTGTTGTTTAGAGCATAGGTGCCTTTAACGGTTGGATCGTCCATAGAATCGTAATGGTTGTCATCATACCGGTTCTCATTTTCATCGAGTCGATTGGCAAAGAGCCATCCGCGCAGGGCCAAAGGGCCCGGAATGTCGCAGCGTATGGAGATCTGTCCGGAAAAGCCGTCGTAATTGTCGACTCGGTCGTACTTTGGGCTGCTGGCAAAGATGTCCGCTTTATCGTTGATGGTAATCGGCGGTTTCCCGAATTTGCCCCGATTCTTGTTGGCAACCAGTCCGATTTCCAAGATGTCATTCGGAGTATACCCGATGTTGGCAAAAAGGTTCTTTTGATTTTTATCGCTGTTTTCCCTCAAGCCGCCGTCTTCTTCTGAAGTAGGCTCGAAATCATCGGCTAAAATAAATCCATCGCTGTCCATGGCGTCGCCGCTGACAAAAGCATCGAACCGGCCTTTGGCACCGGAAAGCCTGAAGCTTCCCAGATTATTGTGCCGCTCTTCGGTTTCCAGCCTTACGGCTCCCTGAAACCCCTCGGTTCCCTTTTTGGTGATGATGTTGATCACCCCCCCGAGCGCGCCCTGGCCGTACAGTACCGAACTGTCGCCGTATGACACCTTGATTTTTGCGATATTTTCCACCGGAATGATACTCGGATCGAACTGCCCGTCAAAAGTGGAATTATAAGGAATTCCGTCCAGCAGCAACAGTACGTGCCGTGACCGAAACCCTCGCAAATCGACCCGCGGGATGCCGTCGGTTCCGGTGCGGATATCCAGTCCGGGCAGCAAATCTATGGCTTGGCTCAGGGTACGCACATGCCGCCGTTCGATGTCTCGGGCGGTAATTTCCCGTACCGTACCGACAGATTCGACCCCCGCCCGTTTACCGGTAACCACGACTTCACCCAGAGTATATTCCGCCGTCTGCTGTGCATCCGTCTCTGAAAATCCGTTTTGAGAAAAACTTAAGCCTATTCCAACCACCAGAAAAATAAAAACGCGAGCCAGACCTTTTTTCATCCGTCACCTCCATCAACCCCGAATAATAATGGACACCAACCCCAAACTAAATTTCGAACATTCGAAATACCAATCTGTAATGTTATCCATCCTGGAAATAACCTCGAATATAATAATTGTCAATAAAATCTAAGTGTTATAATTTGTTTGACCAGTATTAACGCAGAATTACCAAATACAACAACGTTTTTGTCATTATAAGTTAATATAAGTTTTATCTTATACTATAAAGTTGTTGACAGAAGATAGGATGAAAATTATACCTAAGGAAACCTAAATTTGACTTCTAAGATTAAAGTTAAAGAAAGCGAAACAAAATGAAAAAATTTCTATCAACCAAAGAGGTGGCTCAATTTTTAGGGGTCAACGAAAAGATGATATATACCCTGGTCGCAGAAAAAGGGCTGCCGGCAACCAAAGTGACGGGAAAGTGGCTTTTTCCGCGTTATCTGGTGGAACAGTGGCTGGAGAACGAAACCATCAACTTTCCAAAACCAACGGTTCCCTTGCCCCCTTACCAGGGTCTGCTGATCATCACAGGAAGCAACGATATCCTTCTGGATCGAACGATTTCTCTTTTCAATCGCCTGAATCCCGATCATTTGGCGGTATTTGGGAACCTGGGAAGCATGGGAGGGATTCGTGCGCTCCGACGCAATCTCTGCCATATTGCTTCGAGCCACCTGCTTCAGGAAGACGGAAAGGACTATAATTTCAGCTTTGCCGGAGAAGAGTTGGAGCATCTGCCGGCGGTGGTTAACTTCTGTCAGCGGCAGCAGGGACTTTTGCTGGCAAAAGGAAATCCAAAAAATAT
>JARRRC010000154.1:0-5848 GCA_037381105.1 Desulfobacterales bacterium | reverse complement strand
GGAGACCGGATCAAAGGCTACCATCACGAACTTCAACGGCACCTGGATGTGGGGCTTGAAGTGTTGTCCGGCAGAGCGGATGCAGGTCCCGGAATCCAGGCAGTGGCAGGCCTGCTGAATCTTGATTTTATGCCTTTGCGCTGGGAGCGATTTGATTTTCTTATTCTCAGGAATCGTTTTTTCGAAAAAGGCGTACAACTCTTTTTAGGGCTTCTGCCGGAAAATGGCTTTCGGGAATTGGCCCAAGATCTAAAGGGATATGACATGAGTCTTAGCTCAAAGATGATTTTCCCCCAGAAATGATATTTAAAAGGAGTGTCCGTATGGACTACAAATGGAAAGTTTTAAATAAACGAACAGGTCCTGTGATCCTGATTTTTCTTGCCCTTTTACTGTTCCCTCTTACGGCCAAGGGAGAATCACAGATCATCAAGATGTCCACAACCACAAGCACCGAAAACTCCGGCTTGCTGGATGTCCTGCTGCCTGAATTCACAAAAGAGACCGGTATCAGGGTTAAGGTTTTTCCAAAAGGGACCGGAGCTGCTGTCCAGGACGGCATGGACGGCAACGTGGATGTGATTCTTGTACATGCCAAAGCACTGGAAGAAAAATTTATTGCTGAGGGTTACGGCGCCTATCGCCTGGGGGTCATGCACAATGACTTCGTGATTCTCGGACCGAAAAATGACCCGGCACAAATCAAAGGATCACCCGATGCAGCCGGTGCGTTCAAAAAAATTGCCGCCGCAAAAGCAAAATTTATCTCCCGGGGAGACGACAGCGGAACCCACATCAAGGAACAGGCCATCTGGAAAGCCTCCGGCGTAAATCTGAAAAACGAAACAACCGAAATAATCAAGAAAGGCAAAAAGCGTTCTCTTTCTTTTGTGTATCCTCTTGAGCTTGGAATAAATTACATCTCCATTGGTCAAGGCATGGGAAAGACACTGACCTTTGCGGAAGAAAAACAGGCGTACACGCTTTCGGACCGGGGAACATTCCTTAAATACAAGTACGGAAGGAAACTGGGTCTTGATCTTGAAATTCTCTATCAAGGCGATCCCAAACTGTATAACCCTTACGGGGTTATTCCCATCAGTCCTAAAAAGTACCCTTATGTTAAATTTGAGCTGGCGGACCGGTTTGCAAAATGGTTGGTATCTGAGAAAACCCAGGCTCTCATTGCGCGTTACAAGATTGCCGGAAAGCAGGCCTTTTTCCCGGATGCAGTACCGAACGCAAAGTAATGCCTTTAGAGAAAAGATAAATCCCTGTTATGAATTTTTTGACAGACAGCTTTTTTTCGGCTCTGCTTCTGATCTGGACGCTGGATCACAACCTGATTGAGATTGTCAACGTGTCTTTGAAGGTGAGCTTCTTCTCCACATTCATTTCAGCGTTAATGGGCGTCCCTGCGGGATTTATAATTGCCTTTTCCGAGTTTCGAGGAAAACGGCTGCTCATCACCGTGCTCAATACGCTGCTGGCGCTTCCCACGGTGGTTGTCGGTTTGTTCGTGTACGCCTTTATTTCCAGAAAAGGGATTTTCGGCGCCTATGATCTTCTTTATACCCAGAAGGCCATGATCATCGGCCAGATCATTCTCATTTTTCCCATTGTCACCTCATTGACCATTTCTGCCGTGAGCCGTATCGACGATCGTTACCGAAAAGCCGCGCTGACCCTCGGCGCCAATCTCAGACAAATCGCATGGGTGATCATCCGGGAAGCGCGCTTCGGTATTGTGGCGGCCGTTGTCATGGCATTCGGAAGAGTTATCGCAGAGGTCGGCATCAGTATGATGCTTGGCGGCAACGCCAAAGGATTCACGCGCACCATGACCACAGCCATGGCGTTGGAATATGATAAAGGAGAATTCGTGTTGAGTGTGGCGCTTGGTCTCGTTCTTTTAAGTGTCAGTTTTGCCGTTAATATTTTCTGCAATTATTTTCAGGGCAAGGGGCGCGGAAACTATTAAACTTGTTTAAATTTGAACACTCTGATGAAAATATAATTCACTTTTTGATTTCTGAATGCTGCCTATAATATGGAATAATGAAAAAGTGGAATACCGGAAAGTTGGTTTTCAAAATGATTTGATCTGTTTTTTTGTTTTATTACCAACACAAATCGACCATTATTCCAAAATTGCATTATCGCTGAATCCATTATTCCTTTATTCCAGCATTCCATCATTCCTGTCGTGAGTGAAGCGAATTAAATTCTATGCTTTATCGGCTGAAAAACATTACCAAGTGCTACAACGGAAATCCGGTTTTAGATCTAAGCGACCTTGTTCTTCAAAAGGGTAAGGTCATCGGACTTCTTGGACCCAACGGCGCTGGAAAAACAACGCTTCTTGAGATTCTGGCATTCATGTTGCCTCCAACCTCCGGCGAAATCTGGTTCAAACAGGAGAAAATCCATTCAAATTTGAGCAGGCTGATGAAACTGAGACGTCAGGTGGTGCTGGTTCAACAACATCCCATCCTTTTTTCCACAACGGTCTATAAAAACATCGACTTTCCACTCAAGATCAGAAAAATCCCCAAGGTAAAGAGAAGCGAAGCGGTCCATGAACTGCTGGAACTGGTGGGCATGACCTCATATAAAGATGCCGGTGCCCCCACGCTCTCCGGCGGGCAGACCCAGCGGGTAGCCATTGCCCAGGCTCTGGCCTGCTCTCCCGAGGTCATATTTCTGGACGAGCCGATGAGCAGCGTTGATGTTGAGAACCAGATTATCATCGAGCGCATCATCCGTGAAATCAACCAGATAAAAGATATTTCGGTGGTATTCACCACCCACGATGTTGTTCAAACGTCAAGGCTTGCAGATAACACCATTTTTCTTTTTGAAGGGAAGCTGGCAAAATCCACCTATGAAAATATCTTCAGTGCCCGCGTTGAAACCGATCAAGACGGTCATAAATACTTTAGACTGGCCAACGGAATGAAATTAACAACACGGTCGGAAAAAACCGGCCGGACCCGCATATCCATTTCACCCCGCATGGTCAGGATCAGCCGAAATAAGTCCGGAACTGAAGAGAACACTCGAAAGGGAAGAATCATTCAGCTCAATCAGGAACAAATCCATGTCCGTGTTCTCGTTGATGCGGGATTACCGATAAATGTTCTCATCCCAAAAGCATCCTTCAACAGTCATGATATGGGAGTCGGCGACCACGTATGGATTACCTGTCCGGAGGAGGCTATTGACGTCTTTTAATCTAAATAAATTTGACAGCTCCATTTGAAATTTGATAGGGTCATTGTTGTAATAAATCTTCAATTTAATTGTTTAAATAAAATATTCATCTCTTTAGGTCGGCTTTCTAAAAGAAACCTTTATGTTCCGAAAGATAGACGAGACAGGAAAAATAAGCGATGGCAACTATTCTTATCATAGATGACGACGAACAGTTTCGGACCATGCTCCGGCAGTTAATCGAGCGCAACGGACATGAGGTTAAGGAAGCTTCGGAAGGAAAAGAAGGAATTAAGGTCTATCGAGAAAGTCCCACGGATCTTATTATCACGGATCTTATTATGCCCGGAAAAGATGGCATCGAAACGATACAGGAGTTAAAAAAAGATTTTCCGGACATCAAAATCATCGCCATCTCTGGAGGCGGTCGTCTAGGACCCCAAGATTATCTACATTTAGCCAAGATGTTAGGTGCGAAACGAACTTTAACCAAACCTATCGAACTGCCCGAACTGTTAAAAGCCATTGAGGAACTTTTGAAATAATCTCGTCAGTGAAAACATTTCTAAGACCGCTTTCTCAGTGCATCCAGCGTCTCCAGATCACACACATCAAAATTTTTCCCGCTCTTATACCCAAAAATAATTGAGATAACTGATTTGTCAAATGCTGTTAAGGAATCCACGGGTGGACACAAATAAACACAAATTATTGACAAAAGAAATTTAACAATGACATAAATTCGGATTTGAATTTACCAAAGGATTTATTTTTTCAGCCTATTCCATTTATTAAGAGGATTCTCGTTAATTTTCATGCAAGATTCAGGTATCAAGACATCAATCCTGCAAGGCCTGTCGGCGGCATGGCCCATTTGTCTCGGGTATATTCCCATCGGACTTGCATTCGGTGTGTTGGCACAAAAAGCCGGACTTTATCCGATAGAGATTATGCTGATGTCTATTTTGGTGTTTGCCGGGAGCTCTCAGTTTATTGCCGTATCCATGCTTTCCGCCGGCGCCGGTATCGTCTCAATTATCGTAACGACCTTTGCGGTGAATTTGAGACATTTACTGATGAGTTCGTCTCTGGCGGTATTTCTTGGCAACACCACCCATAAGAAACTGTCCCTGTTTGCCTATGGGGTTACCGATGAAAGTTTTGCCGTCAACCACAACCGGTTCAGCCGAAATATCTGGAGTCTGAATCAGGCGCTGGTGGTAAATCACACGGCAAACCTGGCATGGGTCGTCAGCAGCATCATCGGCGCTTACAGCGGCCGATTCATCCATAAAGGGGCGTTCGGTATTGATTACGCATTAACGGCAATGTTTATCTGTCTTTTGATATTTCAACTCAAAGGACGTCTCTATGTGATCACCGCGGTCATCGCCGGTCTTGTAGCGGTGACCCTGTCTTTGATCATTCCCGGCAGTTCATACATTGTTCTGGCCTCCGTATTTGCGGCCACAACGGTGCTTGGTTTTAAAAAATGGGGGTTAAGATGATTCATACGGAGGTTGTATGGGTTATCCTCGGCATGGGGCTGGTGACTTATCTGCCGCGCTGGTTTCCGCTGGTGTTTCTGTCCCGGCGCAATCTCCCCCAATGGTTGGTCGAATGGCTCGACCTGATTCCGGCGGCGATCCTTAGTTCGCTCCTTTTGCCGGAGTTGGTCACCGGCGGTGTACACCGCCACATGACCCTATGGCAACCCGGACTCTGGGTGGCAATCCCTACTTTTATTTTTGCGCTAAAAACGAAATCTTTAGGCGGTACCGTCGTCATTGGAATGGCGCTGTTTTGGTTGGCTCAAAGCGTCATTTGAAGGCTGTATTTGCTCGATTGTCCCTCCCCTGGTTCTGAAAATGAAGATTTTCATTAAGCTATAACTGAGTCGGTTCTATAAAAATCAGATAAATGACAAATAGTATCCCAATGGAACCGAGTATTATGGCAATCAAAATATCCGCAATGATGGACGGATGGTAGGTGTTTTGCATAATTTCCTTTTCTGTTCTAATAAACCTGAAGGTTGCCAAAAGACCTGTAGCAGCTCCAAGCAACACAAGAAACACGCCTAAAAGTCCAATGAATCTGTGCGCTTCAAAAATGTTGTGAAAGTCCTGTATGTTATCTTTTCCAATAGGCACCAAAAATTTTTCTATAACAAAACCAAACGCCATGATGCCGATGCTGGTCCTGATCCAAGCAAGAAATGTTCGTTCATTGGCCATATGAGTCCTGCGGTTTTTAACCCGTGCCTCCAGAATTTCCTCTGTAAATCCTCTTTTAAATAGAGCCATATCATTTCCCCTCATTCATCGTCACCCCTCATTTAATTTTCACATAAAAAATCTCTATCCCATATTGAGCTTAATATAGCCTCGACCCGGCTTCAACAGGTGTATCTCGCGCCTGACGGCAATGTATCCATCAGCAGCCAAAAGTGCTATGATTCCCAAAAAAATTAAACTCATGATTTTTATTGCCAGTTTCATTTAGTCCCTCATTTATCGCCGGGAAAACCCTCAAGAATCTGATTTTAAAATGATATACTTGATTGATTTAAAATCATCGCATCTATAGTCATTATTAACCCGGCTGAGGATTGTCAAGCCGGAGCCGGTTAAGA
>JARRRC010000153.1:16761-23671 GCA_037381105.1 Desulfobacterales bacterium | reverse complement strand
ATTCGGAGCAATATCCATTTCTTTATATTTAAAAAGTCCGGTGCCGGCAGGCATGAGTCTTCCCATAATCACATTTTCCTTTAGACCGGTCAGATAATCCTCCTTTGCAGCAATACTGGCGTCGGTGAGCACTTTTGTTGTCTCTTGGAATGAAGCGGCGGATATGAAACTCTCCGTTGACAGCGACGCCTTGGTAATCCCTAAGATAAGCGGTCCAGCAACAGCGGGTTTTTTCCCTTTTTTGATCACAGCCTGGTTAGCTTCCTCAAATTGAGTCCGATCCACCTGTTCCTCAACAATAAATTCCGTGTCTCCGGCATCGAGGACCTTAACGCGTCGCATCATTTGCCTCACGATAACTTCGATATGCTTATCGTTTATTCGAACCCCCTGCAAACGATAAACTTCCTGGACTTCATCCACAAGATACCGGGCCAAGGCAATCTCACCTTTGATATTCAATATGTCTTGGGGGATAGCGGAGCCGCTGATCAGTGCCTCACCCGCTCTGATATAATCTCCTTCGTAAACATTGATGTGCTTGCCCCTTGTGATCAAATATTCTTTCTTTTCACCCACATCCACTGGCGTAATGGTAATCTTCTGCTTTCCTTTTTTGCTCGCCTTCGAAATCGAAACATATCCGTCGATTTCGCTCAACACAGCGGTTTCTTTCGGCTTTCGAACTTCAAAAAGCTCCGCCACTCTCGGCAGACCACCGGTGATATCTTTTGTTTTGGTGGTGGCGCGAGGCAGCTTGGCAATAACATCTCCGGCCTTAACATCATCTCCTTCTTCAACCAGCAAAATGGCATTTATGGGCAGCAGATATCGGGCGGCCCCCGAAGACCCCGGCAAACTGGCGGTTTTTCCGTCTTTGTCCTTAATCGAAATCCTTGGCCGTTCCTCACCGCTTTTGGATTCAATAATCGTCCGGCTCGATTTCCCTGTAACCGGATCGACTTTTTCCTGCATGGTTTTACCGGGTGAGATATCACCGAATTTAACGGTGCCGTCAACTTCCGTAATAATCGGTGTTGTAAACGGGTCCCAGGTCACTAAAAGATCTCCGGCCTTGACTTCGCTACCGTCTTTGACTTCTATATGAGCACCGTAAATGACCGGAAAACGTTCTCTCTCTCGACCGGTATCGCCGATGATGGAGACTTCACCACCCCTGCGGTTCATCACCACAAAGCGATCCCCGGGCTTTTTTACCACGTTGATATTTACAAATTTAACGGTTCCGTCAACCCTGGCTCGAATATCAGCCTGCTCAACCCTTCTGCTCGCCGTTCCTCCGATATGAAACGTCCGCATGGTCAACTGGGTGCCGGGTTCACCGATCGACTGGGCGGCAAGAATTCCAACCGCCTGTCCGATTTCGACCTTTGCCCCATGGGCAAGGTCTCGGCCATAACACTTGGCGCAAACCCCGGTTTTACTTCTACATGTCAAAACAGACCTAATTTTAACCTTGGTAAGTCCGGTGTGTTCGATGGCCTTTACAGCTTCTTCGTCCAATTCTTCACCGGCTTTAACGATCACTTCATCCGTAAACGGATCGTGAATGTCTTCTATGGCAACACGGCCTAAAATTCGTTCTTCGAGGCGTTGTATAACTTCGCCGCCTTCCATCAGGGACTCAACTTCTACACCAATCATTGTCCCGCAATCTTCTTCAAGAACAATACAGTCCTGGGCGACATCGGCAAGCCTTCGCGTAAGGTATCCGGAATTGGCGGTTTTAAGCGCCGTATCTGCCAGACCTTTCCTGGCACCGTGGGTCGATATGAAATATTGGAGCACGGAAAGGCCCTCTCTGAAATTGGCACTGATGGGTGTTTCAATGATTTCACCGGAAGGCTTCGCCATCAGGCCTCTCATACCGGCAAGCTGCCGCATTTGGTCTTTACTGCCTCTGGCGCCGGAATCGGCCATCATATAAATGGGGTTAAAACTTTCTTCGAGAATGGGTTTTCCTTCTTCATCCAGAAAAGGGTTGCCCTCGCTGTCTGTCACGGGAGCAATGCGCATGGCCTTCATCATCTCATCGGCGACATCATCGGTGGCTTTTGCCCAGATATCGACAACCTTATTATACTTTTCACCTTGAGTGATAAGCCCTTCGGTGTATTGGCGGCCAATTTTTTCAGCCTGTTTTTCGGCCTCTTTTAGAATATCCCATTTGGCTGCCGGGATTATCATGGCGTCAATGGAAATAGAAAGGCCGCCTTGAGTGGAATACTCATAACCGATGTTTTTTAACTGGTCTGAAAGGATGACCGTCGCTTTGGGTCCCAAGTTTCGGTAGGCATAATCCACCAGTTCGCTCAAGGTCTTTTTGTCCTTGACATTATTGATCATCGTAAATGGTATTTCGGGTCGCTTGCTGACCACTTGAAAAATATGATAAGCGTCATCGGCATAAATCACATGGCTTTCTTCACCTGCTTCAAGGGCAAAAACACTCTCCGTGTCTTCATCCGAAACACTGAAAACCCGTTTGAATTCGTCTTTTCTGAACAAACCGACAAGGCCTTCGTTGTCTCGTTCAAGTCCTTTGGAATATTGTGCCACCATTTCGATAAAATCCCCGCCGGATTTTATCTTGTCAAAAACAGTTTCGGCCTCGTCTTTCTCAAAAACCTTGATATGACGCATCAACATAATGTTGTCTTTGGGTATGATTTCCCATAAAAGAATGCGTCCAACGGTCGTGTCATATCTTTTGCCGTCCAAGCGAACCATGATTCTTGCATGAAGATCTACCGCCCCGGCATCGTACGCACAACGAACCTCTTCAGGATTTGAAAATATTTTGCCTTCGCCTTTTGACCCGGCCACGCCTCGAGTCATGTAGTAGATTCCGAGAACGATATCTTGACTCGGTACGATAATCGGACTGCCGTTCGCCGGAGATAGGATATTGTTGGAAGACAGCATCAACACCCTCGCCTCTATCTGGGCTTCTACGGACAGCGGAATATGAACGGCCATCTGATCGCCGTCAAAGTCCGCATTGAACGCCGTGCAAACCAACGGATGAAGTTGAATGGCTTTGCCCTCGATGAGAATCGGTTCAAAAGCCTGAATACCCAATCTGTGAAGGGTAGGCGCCCGGTTTAAAAGTACCGGATATTCTCTAACCACCTCATCCAGCGTGTCCCAAACCTCGGGCACTTCTCGTTCAACCATCTTTTTGGCGCTTTTTACCGTCGAAACAAGCCCTTTTTGCTCCAAACGATAATAAACAAACGGTTTAAACATTTCCAGGGCCATTTTCTTCGGCAGACCGCACTGGTGCAACCTGAGATTAGGCCCTATGGTAATGACGGTACGACCGGAATAATCGACTCTTTTCCCCAACAGGTTCTGCCTGAAACGTCCCTGCTTGCCTTTTAATGTATCGCTTAACGATTTTAACGGGCGTTTGTTCGATCCCATAATCGCTCGTCCGTGACGGCCGTTGTCAAAGAGAACATCCATCGACTCTTGAAGCATCCTTTTTTCATTTCGAACAATAATGTCAGGTGCTTTCAGTTCGATAAGACGTTTTAACCGATTGTTGCGGTTGATAACCCTGCGATAAAGGTCATTGAGATCGGAGGTCGCGAATCTCCCTCCTTCAAGAGGGACAAGCGGTCGTAAATCCGGCGGCAGGACAGGAATAACGTCCATGATCATCCACGTCGGATCAATTCCAGAACGTCTGAATGCATCGATAATTTTGAGTCTCTTTGAGAGCTTCTGCCGTTTTGCCGCAGAACCGGTGGAAATAATTTCGGCTCTTAATTCTTTATATAAGGCATTGAGATCGATTTTCCCCAGCAGCGTTTTGATCGCCTCGGCACCGATACCCGCTTCAAACTGTGTCCCATAGATCTCCCGGGCTTCCCTATATTTTTCTTCCGACAATAGTTGCTGCGGGCTTAAATCCGTATCTTTTGGATCAATGACGATGTAACTGTCGAAGTAGATGACCTTCTCAAGATTTTTCAGCGTCATATCCAGCAGATTTCCGATCTTGCTCGGAAGGCTTCTTAGAAACCAAATATGCGAGCACGGCGTGGCCAATTCAATATGGGCCATCCGTTCCCTTCGGACTTTGGATTGGATCACCTCCACCCCGCATTTTTCACATATGACACCCCTGTGCTTCATTCGCTTGTATTTGCCGCAGTTGCATTCATAGTCTTTTGTGGGACCAAAAATTTTTGCACAAAAAAGGCCGTCTCGTTCAGGTTTAAACGTACGGTAGTTAATGGTTTCCGGTTTTTTGATCTCCCCATGAGACCATTTTAAAATCTGCTCCGGAGATGCCAGCGCAATTCTGATTCCGGAATACAGTTTAGGATCAGTCGGTTTGGCAAAAAAATCGTATAACGTCTCCATTTACTTTTCCCTGTTTTATTGTTTTCCTTCTAAAAGGGTTATATCTAAACCCAAACTCTTCAATTCCTTGGTCAGCACTTTAAATGACTCGGGCAGGCCCGGATCCAGCGTATTTTGACCCTTTACGATCTTTTCATACATCCGGGTTCTCCCGGCCATATCATCCGATTTCACTGTTAAAAATTCTTGCAGAGCATGGGCTGCGCCATAAGCCTCCATAGCCCAGACTTCCATTTCGCCAAGACGCTGACCCCCAAATTGCGCCTTTCCGCCGAGGGGTTGCTGCGTCACCAGCGAATAAGGACCGATGGACCTGGCATGGATCTTGTCATCCACAAGATGATGAAGTTTCAGTATATACATCGTTCCAACGGTGATTTTTTCTTTAAACGGTTCACCGGTACGTCCGTCATAAAGCGTTGTCTGACCGGTCGGATTAAGTCCCGCTTCTTCCAAAAGCGCTTTTATTTCTGCTTCTTTTGCGCCGTCAAAAACCGGTGTGGCCATATGAACACCGTCTTTATAATCTTTCACTAATTCATACACCTCTTTGTCGTCAAAACCGTCGATCATCTCAGTAAAAGATGGCTCTTCAAAAATTTTCTTCATTTTATCTCGAAGGATTTCGATCTTTTGTTCTTCAAGAAGTTTGTTGAGTTGATCGCCGAGACCTTTGGCGGCCCAACCCAAATGTATTTCCAAAACCTGGCCGACATTCATTCGAGAAGGCACACCCAAAGGATTCAAAATCATATCAACCGGTGTCCCGTCTTCAAAATAGGGCAAATCTTCCTGAGGAAGAATTCTCGACACGACGCCCTTGTTCCCGTGGCGACCGGCCATTTTATCGCCTACGGACAACTTCCGTTTCATCGCGACATAGACTTTGACCATTTTTATAACACCCGGCGGCAGGTCATCTCCTTTTTCAAATCGGCCCACCTGCCGCTCAAACTCATTTCTGCAGATGTCACTTTGTTCCCGGGAACGTTCAAGTATATCATGAACTTTTTCCGTAAGTTGTGAATCCTTTAAAACAATCCCTTCCAGTTGCGCCACGGATATTGCCGCCAGCATATCGGTATTTATTTTATCTCCTTTCTGAATCAGAACTTTTTTCCCCTTTTTCAATGATGACAAGCAGGTCTGTCCATCCAGCAGTGTTTCAAGCTTCGCGCGAACCACATCCTGAATAACGGCAAGTTTATTATCTCTTTCTTTGTCAAGGGCAACGATTTCGGTATCTTCGATCCATCGGGTACGATCGTCCTTTTCAACGCCACGCCTTGAAAAAACTTTGGCATCAATGACAATACCCTGAACACCGGGAGGCACTCGCAAAGAAGTATCCTTTACATCTCCGTGGATTCACCTCGGCACCGAGCCTGATAATACCGCTGTCATCCAGCTCTTTTAAAGCTTCTTCACCGACATTCGGTATGTCGCGGGTGATATCTTCCTTACCGAGTTTGGTATCCCTGGCGACGACTTCAAACTCCTCGATATGAACAGACGTATATACGCCATCCCGGTGGAGCCGTTCACCCATGAGAATCGAATCCTCAAAATTATATCCGCCCCATGGCATGAAAGCCACGGTAATGTTTTTCCCAAGGGCAAGTTCGCCATGGTCTGTTGCCGGGCCGTCGGCGATGATCTGTCCTGCTCTCACTTTTTGTCCCTTTTTGACAATAGGGCGCTGATTAAAACAGGTATTCTGATTGGAACGAATAAATTTTGAGAGGTTGTAAACCGTAACGGGTATCTCGGAATCCTCGCGGCCATCCTTGTCTTCATGTCTTAAAACGATCCGGGAGGCATCCACATCAACGACAATGCCGTCATGTTGTGCAACCACGGTAACGCCTGAATCTTTAGCGACCACTCCTTCAATGCCGGTGCCCACCAGAGGCGCCTTGTTGACCATCAAAGGTACGGCCTGGCGCTGCATATTCGATCCCATCAATGCCCTGTTGGCGTCGTCATTTTCAAGAAACGGAATAAGGGATGCCGAAACACTCACCAGTTGATTGGGAGAAATATCCATCAGCTCGATATCACCCGCTTTCACCATCATAAATTCACCACCCACCCTTGACGTCACCAGCGGATTGACATACTTCCTGTTTTCGTTCAGCACTGCATTCGCCTGGGCGATGGGATGTTCTTTTTCTTCAAATGCGGTAAGAAATTTTACATCTTCAAGCACAGTGGCTTCTTTAACAACGCTGTAAGGTGTTTCAATAAAACCATATTCATTCACCCGGGCATACGTGCTCAGCGATACAATCAGTCCGATATTGGGTCCCTCCGGTGTTTCTATGGGACAGATTCGGCCGTAATGTGACGGATGAACGTCCCTGACTTCGAAGCCGGCCCTTTCACGGGTTAATCCACCGGGGCCCAAAGCACTTAAACGTCTTTTATGCGTTGTTTCAGACAGCGGGTTTGTCTGGTCCATGAATTGGCTGAGCTGGCTGGTTCCGAAAAACTCTTTAACAACCGCGGAAACCGG
>JARRRC010000153.1:1865-16729 GCA_037381105.1 Desulfobacterales bacterium | reverse complement strand
CTCATCCTTTCTTTAATGGCGCGCTCCATTCTGACCAGTCCGATACGATACTGATTTTCAAGAAGCTCCCCAACGGCACGAACCCTTCGATTTCCCAAGTGGTCGATATCATCAACCGCTCCCTGGGTATCTTTGAGTTCCAGCAGCGTTTTCGTCGTCAGGAGTATATCCTCTTTTCGAAGCGTCCTTAAATTAATGGATGAGCTGATGCCCAAACGGATATTGATCTTCATTCGCCCGACACCGGAAAGATCGTAATAAGAAGACTTGAAAAACATGTGATCAACAAAATCCTGGGCCACTTCCGGTGTCGCAGGGTTTCCGGGTCTGAGTCTCCGATAAATCTCAATGAGCGCATCTTCTTTTGTTTCGACTTTATCCAGGAGCAATGTCTTGTGAATAGAATCACTGGTGGTTACGCCGTCTATAAAAAGCAGATCAAATTCGGTGATACCGGCATCTCGCAGCGCTTGATAAGTTTCTTCGTCAAACTTTTGGTTGCATTTTACAATAGGTTCTCCCTTTTCGGGATCAACGATAGTTTTAGAAAAAACACCGTTAACAATATCTTCAACACTCACCGGAATCGTATCGATATTTGCGGACTTGAGACGCTTAAGCGCAGCCTTGGTAAATGCCCGTCCTTTAGCGACAATGGTTTCACCGGTCTTGGGCTCCTTGACATCCCGGCTGGCGCGCTGCCCTTTCAGCAAGTCCTCATCAACTTCTTTTAAAAGCCGTTTTCCGCTAACAACGAATTTTTCCGTTTTATAAAAATAAGCCAGAATGTCTTCGGAAGTATAACCAAAAGCTTTAAAAAGGATGGTAATCGGAAGCTTTCGTCGCCTGTCAATTCGAATATAAACGATATCTTTATGATCGATCTCCATATCGATCCACGATCCGCGAACAGGGATAATTCGGGACGTATATATAACCTTGCCGCTGGAATGCGTCTTTCCTTTGTCATGATCGAAAAACACGCCGGAAGATCTATGAAGCTGGCTGACCACGACACGTTCGGTGCCGTTAATAATAAACGTCCCATTATCGGTCATCAAGGGAATCGTCCCAAAGTATATTTCCTGCTCTTTGATATCGCGGATATTTGTAATCCCGGACTCTTTATCGATATCGTATACGACCAGCCTTACTGTAATACGAAGCGGAATCTCGTAAGTCATTCCCCGGTGCATGCATTCCTGAACACTGTGCTTGACCTCTCCAAATCGGTAGGCTACAAATTCAAGAGAAGCGGTCCCGGTAAAATCTTTTATGGGGAATACGGACTTGAACACCGCCTGCAAACCGATATCTCTTCGTTTTTCCGGAGGGACGTCCTTTTGCAGAAATCGATTGTAGGATTCCTGCTGTACCGCGATAAGGTTAGGGATATCAATGATTTTAGCTATTTTCCCGAAATTTTTTCTGACGCGTCTGTTTGCCATAAACCTTTCAGACATGGCATCTCCAATATGTTGATTGGGTTATGGGTTATAGGCTGTGGGTTATGGGTTATAGGTTATGGGTTATGGGTTTTCTGGTGAAAAGGATTAAAAACCTTCCCTATCACCTATCACCCATAACCATTTACCTATTACCCCTTACCCATCACCTATTACCTAATTTTTTTACTTTATTTCAACCTGAGCACCGGCTTCCTCGAGCTGGCTTTTGATTTTTTCGGCTTCTTCTTTAGAAACACCTTCCTTGACCGGCTTGGGTACTTCATCGACCAGGGTCTTTGCCTCTTTCAACCCCAACCCGGTAATGGCCCTGACTTCCTTAATAACCTGAATCTTCTTGTCGCCAAAAGTTGTCAGGATAACATCAAATTCGGATTTCTCTTCTTCCGCAGCTGCTCCACCTTCGGCAGGACCACCCACGGCGACAGCGACCGGCGCGGCTGCGGATACTCCGAATTTTTCTTCCATTTCCTTAACGAGCTCGGATAATTCCAACACTGACATATTTGCTATAAATTCAATTACATCTTCTTTGGTAATATCTGACATTTGATTTTTCCTCCAGTTTACTTTTAACGTTGGGTGCCTTTCGGACCCATTCTTATCAAGCGGCCTCTTTTTGTTCCTTTATGGCCTGAAGTACATGTAGCAGTTGCACCGGCACAGCGTTCAGAACTCGGACAAAACTCGTCGCCACACCATTGGCTGCCGAAAGGAATTGACCCAGAAGCTCTTCTCGAGAGGGCAGGGTCGACATCTTTTTGATAGCGTCGAAATCGATCATTTTGCCGTCCATTACACCGGTTTTAATTTCAAGCTCACTGTGCTCTTCTATAAACTTAGTCAACACCTTTGCCGGCGCAATCGGATCATCATAGCTTAAAGCAACAGCGGTCGGTCCCATGAATCGATCTTTAATCAATGCAACATGGGTCTCTTCGGACGCTCTGACAAGCAGCGAATTTTTCACCACTTTATATTCAATCTGATGTTCCCTTAATCGCCTTCGCAAGTCGTTGATTGTCGCCACATCAAGCCCCTTATAGTCGGTGATGATGACCACTTTCGATCTCGCAAACTTATCATGCAGATCCTTTACGATTTCTTTCTTTTTATCTATCCGCAAAAGCTAATACACCTCCTTCCTTGATCTGTAAAAACCGGAGGAACAACTTATCACAATACAATGTCTCGGTAGGCCGGCATTGCCGATTAAACACAAACAAGTGAACCTACGGTCTTTGACAGAAATATCGAATTATTTTAGGGATGATAGTGTCAAAATTGCCGGCTTAAGTGTCAAGGAATCTATTTGATTAAATCCTTAACACTGGCCGCATCGATTTTGACGCCGGGTCCCATGGTTGTTGAGATGGCAATACCTTTCAGGTAGGTTCCCTTGCTGGAAGCCGGTTTGAGTCGAAGGATCGTTTCTAAAAAGACAGATGCATTCTGAACAATCTTTTCTACTCCAAAAGAAACTTTGCCCATTGGAACGTGTACGATACCAGCTTTTTCAACCTTAAAATCAATTTTACCGGCTTTGATATCTTGGATCACCCTGGCCAGATCAAAGGTCACTGTCCCGACTTTTGCATTGGGCATAAGCCCTCTGGGACCGAGAAGCTTTCCTATTTTTCCAACAGCACCCATCATGTCAGGCGTTGCAACCGCTTTATCAAAGCCGAACCATCCTTCTTTTATTTTTTCTATTAAATCATCGTTCCCGACAAAATCCGCTCCCGCATCTAACGCTTCTTGCTCCTTTTCTCCTTTGGCAAATACGAGAACTTTCACCTCTTTCCCAAGGCCGTTCGGCAAAACTACCGTGCCGCGAACCATTTGATCGGCGTGTCTGGGATCCACACCCAGCCGAACCGCCACATCAATTGTTTCATCGAATTTTGCATACGATGAATTGATGGCTATTTTGACGGCTTCACTGAAACTGTGTTTTGTCTTTGCATCAACCTTTTTTTTACGTGATTCTAAATATTTTTTACCCCGCTTCGGCATGATCTTAGTTCACTCCTTTATGGATGTACACTAAACAACTTCAATCCCCATACTTTTGGCCGTGCCGGCGATAATACTACATGCCGCTTCCAAATCATTCGCATTTAGATCGACCATTTTCTGCTTGGCAATTTCTTCAAGCTGCTGGCGCGTTACTTTGCCAATTTTTTCGCGTTTCGGATCACCGGCGCCTTTAGCAATCTTTGCCGCTTTCTTTAAAAGCACGGATGCAGGCGGTGTCTTGGTGATAAAAGTAAATGATCTGTCCTGATAAACTGTAATCACAACAGGCGTAATGATACCTTCGTCATTGGCAGTCCTGGCGTTAAACGCCTTGCAGAAATCCATTATGTTTACACCATGCTGTCCCAGCGCAGGACCGATCGGCGGCGACGGATTCGCCTGGCCGGCTGCGACCTGAAGTTTTATCTGCGCCATAACCTTTTTTGCCATATTTTTGTTACTCCTGTCTTTTTTCGATGAGCGTCATAGCTTCGTTACCTGAACGAATTCAAGCTCCACCGGTGTCGAACGGCCGAAAATACTCACCAGAACCCTTATTTTCCCTTTGTCGGGATTCACTTCATCAACAACACCGTTAAAGTTTTTAAAGGGTCCGTCTATAACGCGAATTTCATCTCCGGTCTCAAAGAAATATTTTGGTTGCGGCTTAAGTTTCCCCGCCTCCATTCGATTTAGGATTTTCTGTGCCTCTTCATCGGAGATGGGCGTCGGCTTCTCTCGACCGCCAAGGAACCCGGTGACTTTGGCAGTATTCGTTACGATGTGCCATGTTTCATCATCAAGCTCCATCCTGACCAGTATGTATCCCGGATAAAATTTCCGGGATGATGTTTTTCGTTTACCCTTCACCAACTCAACGATTTCCTCGGTGGGAACAATCACTTCCCCGAATTTTTCGGAATGAGAAGAAGAGGATATTCGCTCTTCCAGGGCTGCTTTGACCTTGTTTTCAAACCCCGAATAAACATGAACGATATACCATTTAAGCGCCACGTCCTTCTTCTCCTTGCTTTATTTTAGAACAGTGCGGATGATACCTGACAGTCCCATGTCAACTACCCCGAGAAAAACAGATATGATGATAACCAGAATCATCACAACAATGGTTGAGCCGATGGTCTGTTTTCGCGTCGGCCACACGACCTTTTTAAGTTCAACTTTGACTTCTCTGAGAAACTGAAGCCCCTTGTCAATGTATCCCTTAATCTTGCCCGGCTCGGCCTTGGTTCTCGGCAGTGTTTTTTGCCTGGGTGAAAAAGGTTTTATTTTACTACTTTTACCAGATTCCGCCGGCAGTTCAGTCTTGCTCGCGGCAGCATCATTTATCGGCCGTAGCGATGCGTTCTCTTCAGCACTTTGTTTTTTCTTTTTCTTTACACCCGGTTTCTTTTTTCTTTGTAAGCGTGCCATTATTAAATATTAAAATTCCCCGTAAGGTAATGAGATCCCTGATGTCTTTTCCTTAAAAAACCCTTTATTTAAATCTTTATTCGGTGTCCGGCCTTTAAAAATTTGCGCTGAACCGCCATATCTTTTGGCAGGCCAGGAGGGATTCGAACCCCCAACACCCGGATTTGGAGTCCGATGCTCTACCGTTAGAGCTACTGGCCTGCATGATTCAACCTATTCGGTCTTATAGAGAGTCTTAAAACGAATCTGCTCATTTGGTTTCTTTATGCATCGTGTGTCTTCTACAAAACCTGCAATACTTGCTGAATTCCAGTTTGTCCGGCGTTGTGCGCTTGTTTTTCGTCGTTGTATAGTTTCTTCTTTTGCATTCATTACATGCAAGGGTTACAATTATTCTCACGAGCTAACTCCTTGAGACTTTTATAAAATGAACATTTTTCAAAGGTGTCTCTTTCAGATGCTACGCTATAATCTCGCTCACCACACCGGCGCCCACCGTCCGGCCGCCTTCCCTGATGGCAAACCTCAATTCCTTCTCCATCGCAATCGGCGTTATCAACTCCGCCGAAATCGTTACATTGTCCCCGGGCATCACCATCTCTACACCTTCCGGCAATGTCAAATTCCCCGTAACATCCGTCGTCCGAAAATAAAACTGCGGCCGATATCCACTGAAAAACGGCGTGTGACGACCACCCTCCTCCTTGCTCAATATGTATACCTCCGCCTTGAACTTCGTGTGCGGCTCTATCGTCTTCGGCTGCGCAACCACCTGGCCCCGCTCAACTTCATCCCGCTTGGTCCCTCGCATCAATACACCAATGTTGTCTCCCGCTCGACCCTCATCCAACAGCTTCCTGAACATCTCTACTCCCGTACACACCGTCTTCATCGTCGGACGAATCCCCACAACCTCAATCTCATCCCCGACATGAATAACGCCTCGCTCCACTCGACCCGTTACCACCGTCCCACGTCCCGATATGCTGAAAACATCCTCTATCGGCATCAAAAACGGCTTGTCTATGTCTCGCTTGGGCTCCGGAATAAACGTGTCCACCGCATCCAATAACTCAAAAATACACTTGGCATCCTCACCGTCCGGATCATCACTCTCTAACGCCTTTAACGCACTCCCACGTATGATCGGCGTGTCATCCCCCGGAAACTCATACTTGTCCAATAACTCCCGAAGCTCCAACTCAACCAGCTCTATCAGCTCATCATCATCCACCATGTCGCACTTGTTTAAAAAAACAACAATCTGAGGAACTCCCACCTGACGCGCCAGCAATATGTGCTCCCGCGTCTGGGGCATCGGTCCGTCGTCGGCGCCCACGACCAATATGGCACCGTCCATCTGGGCCGCACCCGTAATCATGTTCTTGATGTAGTCCGCATGACCCGGACAATCCACATGCGCATAATGACGATTCGCCGTCTCATACTCAACATGCGCCGTCGCTATCGTTATCCCTCGCTCCTTCTCCTCCGGCGCCTTGTCAATCTTGCTTCGTAATCGCCGCCGTCAACGTCGTCTTGCCGTGATCAATATGACCGATCGTACCCACATTTACATGCGGCTTGGTCCTCTCAAACTTTTCCTTACCCATCTTCGAAACCCTCCCTTTGAACGGGTTAGTGATGTATATCTTTTACCTAAAATGAGCATTTTAAATTTTAACCGGCAATCGCTCATCCAGGTTGTATGATTCCGATAACACCATCGATGCGTCCGAGGCAAATTAACGCACGAGATGGAACCATCCTAGATTTCTACCATCTATAGTGTGCAAACGCTTTGTTTGCTTCGGCCATCTTATGTGTATCTTCCTTCTTTTTAACGGAAGCGCCTCGTTTGCCGGCGGCATCCAAAAGTTCCGATGCCAGTTTGTTTACCATTCCTTTTTCAGATCTTTTGCGGGCAAAACTGATAATCCATCGAATCCCCAGTGCCGTTCTTCGAGAGGGTCGAATTTCCGTCGGAACCTGATAAGTGGACCCCCCGACACGGCGTGATTTAACCTCTATCATCGGCTTTACATTCTCAATCGCCTGTTCAAAAACTTTTATGGCCGGCTCTTTTGTCTTATTTTCGATGATATCGAAAGCATCATACAGTATTGACTCAGAGATACTTTTCTTCCCATCCTTCATAATGGATTTAATAAATTTCGACACCAGCTTACTGTTATACTTGGCATCCGGAACAACGATCCGTTCGGGGACTTCTCTTCTTCTAGGCATATATCACACCACTTTTGTTAATTCATTGGTTAGTGTCCATCCATAAATGGTCTTTTTGCCTAATCTCAGCGTTATGTTCAAAAAATAATCCTCGGAATATCAACTATATGCCTGTGGTTATTTTTTTCGCATGCCTCGATCTTAGACAAATATCCTCATTTATGGATGGACACTAGTTAGGAAAATGGACAATTATTATGTAAATAATTTCATAATTTAAGGGGAATTTCTATAAAATAGCATCGCTGTACTGGTGCAAGCATTTTATATATCTATTTGAATTAAATAGAATAAATATCTATTTAAACACATTTGTACGGTTTTTGCATATTGATGACAATAGAATGCAACGCCGGAAGGAAAGATAAGAACGGATATTAATCCAAAGATTTTTAAAATTGTTCTTTTACTTTCCAGAAGGGAAATAAGTATTTGGATGTACCGTTAGGTGGTGCTTGAATATGAAGTGGAACAAAATCCGTGAAAAATGCCCGTGCCGTAAAGGTGAATATTGCACCAACGGTCTCAAGTGCGACAAGCGAAGCTGTTTTCTGCTGAATGTCAAATCGCTCAAGTAACCCTATCCGTCGTGGGCCGGTTTCAAAAGCGGGTGAAAATATTTAACTCTGCTATTTGAAGGATAGCAAACTTTTCATTATGATACAATTTGTTAACGGTTCTTCACCGATATACCGATCAAAAAGTTTAAGAATCAGATAATTTAAACCGCCATGCGCAATACCATTCTTCGGGATGATCATCCGGCGGGCAACCGATACACTCGGTGAGAATTCTCGAATCGATGGATTCGGCGAATCGACAATGGAGTGGGTGTTGACACGTGCATGGACTCGAAAATTCAGCGCTTTTTTAAGACCCCCAAGTCCCGGTTTTGCCGGTAGATTTAAAAAATTTTGTACGGCCCGGGCTTCAAAGGGCGAAAACTGTGCCCAGCATGAATCATTACAGCGCTTGGCATCGTTCATGCCTCTGGTGAACTCTACTGCCTGAAACCACACCCCGTCATTGACAACCCAGTTGGCGGCCACGCTATCCATGAGTTCCATCAACGATTCTTTCGACATGTTTAATAGCGAAAGAGGGATGTTATCTTTCATTTCGAACCCCAGCACTTTTGAAAGCCGTTTCATTTGAATGTCATAATTTCTTTTGCTTGCCGCCTGAAGAATGTCGAGGGCCTTTTCCATCCCCATCTGATGTTTGACTTCATTAAACCACATGGCGTAATGGATGATGATGCGATGAAACATATCCAGCACGAGCTTGGCAGTATGTTCGTGATCCAGGTCTTCGATTTTGGTAACGGTGTTTAAATCCAATACTTCTCCTGACAAAGTAAAAGCTATCCTTCGTAGAGCACCGCCAAAATGGTCGCCTTTCCTTTCTTGGAAGCGACCAGGTGCGGTGTTGTGGATAGGTAGTAGGCGCTGTCTCCGGGGTTTAGATCAAACGTTTCCTCTCCGATATTCAGTACAACGATGCCATCCAACACATAAATAAATTCTTCTCCGTCATGCACGGAAACTTCCTTGTCAGGGTTTTCTTCAAGCTGTACGATCAACGCTTCCATGTGGCGACCTTTGACTTCAGGTGCGAGGCTTTTGTAGATATAGACCTGCTTTTCGCCTTTTTGTGCGGTGGATCTGGAGACGATTTTTTGTTCATGCTTACGCGTGACGGAATAGATTCTGTCGCCGGTTCCCGAAATTAAGCGACTGAAAGCGCCTGCACTCCCAATTCGTTTCCATCCAGAAATGGCCCTTTTTCGCAATTTCTGTGTCAATCTGCGGAATTACTTGTACGGTGTACAATTTGTACGCCTCCGTGTAGTTCCTTGATTTCCTTGACCTTGCAAAAAATTGCCAATTTCTGAATTGGAAACTTTATTTTTGTCCAATATAAATTTCTGGATGGACGCTAATTTTGCTTACGAGACCTTTGAAAAATGTTTAATTTTGTTCAAGACCAAGGCAGGCGAGAATTTTAACCCCAGACATACAATTCGTATTTCGAGGATTAAAATTTGAGCCTAACGCAGGGATTGGACAATAAGAGGCATTTTTCAAATGTCTCATTTTTTATATTCGTCCGGTTAAAGTTTTCGGTATTCTTCCGGTATGCACACATTCCGATCGGAGCCGCCGGCCGATAATCTTTTCCACCATGCGTCCGATGTTGAGCACCCTGTCCACATCAACACCGGTATCAATACCCATTTCATCCATCATCACCACCATATCCTCCGTGGAGACAAGTCCGACGATTCCCGGATCCTCGTAATAGTATTTGCCGGTTCCGGCGACGGGGACGCCGTCTATAAAGTTGGCGGGCTGGCCGCCGGTTCCCCCCATGGTCGATTCGAAATGGGTGATTCCGGCTTGAAGCGCAGCCAATACATTGGCAAGACCCCAGCCGCGGGTAACATGAAAATGTGCCACATGTTTGGAGGGGTCCGGTATTTCATCGAGAATCATGGAATAATATTCATAGACTTTATTTGGCGGTGCAGAACCGTCGTGATCGGCATGTTCGATATCGTCCGCCCCGATATCCAGCCAGTGCCGGGTAAATTCAACGGCTTTTTTCAGCTCCGTCGGACCTTCGATGGGACATCCCCAGATGGTGCTCACCGTTCCATTGACTTTCATTCCCGCGTCATGGGCTTTTGGGATATAGGTTTTGCACATTTTCCAGTATTCGTCCAAAGAGAGCCCGGAGTTGACACGATGATGGGACTCGCTGGTGGAAACCATAAGCAAAATTCGATCCGGTCCATAGCCGTCTTCCCGGGCTTGAATGGCACGCTCGACCGCTTTTTCACGGATGGTTATGGCGGTAATCTCAACATTATTCAACAGATGCCCGACTTTTTTGCTGGTACGAATGCGCTTTAAAAGCGCATCGGCATCCTTAAACTGAGGCATCACTTTCGGCGGGCCGAAATTGGTGACTTCTATGCGTTTGAATCCCGCAAGAATAAGCTCTTCCGCCAACCACAGTTTCGCATCGGTTGGAATAAATTTTTCTTCATGCTGGAAACCGTCTCTGACGGTGATATCTCCCAAAACGACTTTTTTCGGATAGTTTAGCAAGGCCATCTTTTCTTCCTTTCTCAGAGTCAAAATCGAAAGTTGCCAAAAGAAGGATCCCCGATAGGTTTTAAAAGGCTTATTTCAAATGCCGTTGCCAGCCAATTCCGGATTTCGGAAAATTTTAAAACCCTGTCATTCAAAAGGCGGGCGCCGCAGTAAAAGGGATGTGCTTCTCCATCATATTTTTGGATCATCTGACGGCTGAAATCTTCTTTTTCCGATTCCGTCATCGGTTGATTTTGGTTGGCTCGTTTCCGTTCCTCAATGGAAAGCAGAACTCCTGCAGCGCTGCGGCCGCTCATGACCGACGTCCTTGCCCGCATGGTGGCAAAGAGAAAATGGGGCCTGTAGGCTCTGCCGCACATTCCATAGTTGGCGGCTCCGTTGTCCGGCCCGATAACAAGCTGAATGCGGGGCACCTGTGCACATGACACCGCTCTTACCATGTCTGCGCCGTATTTGCCGATTCCCATATGTTCTGATTCTGATCCCACCATGTATCCGGGCGAGCTTTGGATAAAAAGAAGGGGAATTTTTTCCCGGGAGCAGCGGACGATCCACTCCGTAGCTTTGCAGGCCGCTTCAAAGAATATAATGCCCACACCATTGGCGGCTACCACACCGACCGGGATGCCTTTGAGGCGAATTTTTCCGGTGACGATATTATCACCCCTACCGGGGGCGTAATCTTTTTTATATTCTGTGAAGATACTGTCGTCCGAAATAGTTCCCAGAAACGCGCGCACATTGATTCCCTGATGAACAGATGCCGGCAAAATATCGTAAACAGACCCTTCCGGGACACGGGGAGGTACTTCGGCATAACGGTAGCAATATAGCTTCTGGGGCGGTTCCAGCATGAGGATTTCTCGAACTTGGGCGATGGCCTCATTTTGATCGATGCAAAAATAATCCGCACCGCCGGATATTTGTGTGTGGACTTTTGCTCCGCCCAGATCTTCGGCGGAAATCACTTCACCGGTGGCCATTTTGACCAGCGGCGGGCCGCCTAAAAAAGAGTATGCCAGTTTATCAATCATCACCGACTGGCAGGCCATAAAAACAATATAGGCGCCGCCGGCCGTATTCCCGCCGGTACTCAAGGTAATTTGCTTAAGACCCATGGCCGACATTCGCGCCATATTGTAAAACATGGAGCCAAAATGCTGGTCATCGGGAAAAACATCGGCCTGCATGGGGAGAAAAGCGCCGCCGGAGTCGGCAATATAGACGCAGTTCAATCCGCAGCGTTCGGCAATGGCCTGGGCTCTCATATGTTTTTTTAACGTAATCGGAAAGTATGTCCCGGCTTTTACACGGCTGTCATTGGCAAGTATCATGGTCCAATTGCCGTGGATTTTCCCCAGTCCCGTCACCAGACCGCCGCAGGGCACATCCGAAACACCGGGATAATCCATCCCAAACCCTGCAATGCGACTCAGTTCAAAAAATTCGGTTTCCGGGTCGATGAGTTTGGCGATCAGATCTCTTACCGGCTGCTTTCCCTGTTTAACCAGCCTCTCGACCGCTTTTTCTCCACGGGGCCACATAGCCTGGTAGATTCGCTCATCCAACTTTTTCTCTTCATTTTCCCAGAATGTTCGATTTTCGCCTGTCATAAATTTTTCCCTACTTCCCCTTATATACCGGCTTTCGTTTCTCTTTAAAAGCAGCCAGGCCTTCGAGACGATCCTCTGTCGGGAGGGTGATCCAGTATGCATTCGATTCAATACCGAGACCGGTGTGGATGTCGGTTTCAAGACCGTAATTGATGGCGTATTTGGCTTGTTGGATCGCAATGGGTCCGGTTTCGCAGATCATGGCGGCCATTTTAAAGCAATCTTCGAGAAGCGTTTCCGGCTCGCAAATCTGATTGAGAAGACCGATTTGAAGGGCCTCACGAGCATCCACACGTCGACCCGTAAATATGAGTTCTTTTGCTTTGCCGCGGCCGATCAGCCTCGGGAGCCTCTGGGTTCCGCCGGCACCGGGAATGATGGCAAGGCGGGTTTCCGTGAGGCCCATTGAAACATTCATGGATGCGATTCGAATATCACAGGCAAGGGCGAGCTCTGTTCCACCGCCTAAGGCGATGCCGTTTACGGCGGCAATCACAGGCTTGTTGAGATATTCGATGTCAGTGAAAAGATTTCTGATGGTAAAAATAAACGTTTTGACCTCGAGCTCGGAATAGGCGGTTCTTTCCTTTAAATCCGCACCCGCGCAAAAGGCTTTTTGACCGGCGCCTGTAATGATGACCACACGAATTTTGTCGTTGAATTTAAGTGCTTCAATTTGTTCTTTCAGCGCATGAAGCAAAGCAAAATTAAAAGAATTCATCACGTCGGGCCGGTTTAACGTAAGCATAGCGACTCCGTCCCGTTCTTCCGTCAGAAGGACTTTTTCATCCATTGTATGTATCCTTTTTTAAAGATCATGCATCAGCGGATTGTTTGTTCAAGACTTGGATAGATGGCTCTGCCTTGGAGTTTTTTGCATAAAATTACAAATCCCAAGCACCAAATTACAAATAAATCCCAAATCCTAATATCCAATGACCAAAACCTTTAAGGGCAAGACATTGGATTTTCGAATTTTGGTCATTGAGATTTGTTTGATATTCGGGATTTGATATTTGGGATTTCAATGAGTCGATAAACCTTCAATAAAGCAAATCCCCTCAAGACCAAAAGTTTTACTTTCAATCAACAATCGACAATAATAAATCATTAGCATCCTATATATCGAGAGATGACGATTCTTTGAACCTCCGAAGTTCCTTCCCCGATATCCAGAAGTTTTTGATCCCGGTAAAATCTTTCCACATTGTACTCCTTCATCAGACCGTATCCTCCGTGGATCTGAACCGCGTGGTTCACCACCCTGCCCATGAGTTCGGAACAGTAGAGCTTGGCCATAGCCGCTTCTTTTTCAAATGGTCGATTTTGATCTTTCAGCCAGCAGGCCTTGTATAAAAGATTTCGACCGCATTCGATTTCAAGGGCGCAGTCCGCCAGCTTGAAAGCCACGGCCTGGAACTTGCAAATAGGCTGTCCGAACTGAACCCTGCTTTTAGCGTATTTGAGTGCGAGGTCATAGGCTCCCTGTGCACCTCCGAGCCCCATGGCGCCGATGGAAAGTCGGCCGCCGTCAAGGGTTGCGAGCATCTGGTGAAAACCGTCTCCTTTAATGCCCAAAACATTATCTTCGGAAATCCTGACATCGTCGAAAAATAGTTCCGCAGTGTTTGACGCCCGCCACATCATCTTTTTGTGCATGGGGACGGACTTAAAACCCGGGGTTCCATGCTCTACAAGAAAACACGTATATTCGGGCTTTCCGCTCGGCCTTTTGCCGGTGACCGCCTGCACCGTGACCCCCAAACTCATTTCGCAGGCTGCATTGGTAATGAAGATTTTAGATCCATTGAGAACCCATTCATTACCATCTTTTACGGCGGTCGTTTTGCTGCCGCCCGCATCGGAGCCTGCAGTTGGCTCCGTCAGTCCAAAACCCCAGAGGCCTTCGCCGGCGCATAGTTTTGGTAGGTACTTTTTCTTTTGCGCTTCTGTCCCAAAATAATATATGGGACCGATGCCTAAAGAGTTGCCGGCGGCAACGGTGGCTGCGTGAGTTCAACGGAGAATTCCTCTTTTTCATCGAGTCCCAAATCCACTGGGACAATTTCGCTCTGGGCAAATTTCCGGACTTCTTTTCGGATCATCTCC
Organism: Desulfobacterales bacterium; assembly: GCA_037381105.1. Taxonomy (GTDB): domain Bacteria; phylum Desulfobacterota; class Desulfobacteria; order Desulfobacterales; family UBA11574; genus UBA11574. Next base: position 2,725 of record JARRRC010000153.1, on the reverse strand, counting down.
TGTTCTGTGGTGAGATCAAAATCCAATATAGCCCTCCTGGTTATTTGGAGACTTTTGTAAAACGCCCCTTTTTGCCCGATTTCTGCTTCAGACTAAAATTTTAATCCTCAAAATACTCAATGTATTCATACAGTTAAAATTTTCGTCTTCCTTGAACTCGAACAAAAATGAGCATTTTTCAAAGGTCTCATTTGTTTTTCCAGACTGGATTCCGTTTTTCGAGAAAAGCGTCAATCCCTTCGATAGCGTCTTCCGTGCCGCCAAGGGAAGCAAACAGTTCATCCATATAGTCTACGGCTTGGTGATACGGAATTTCAGACATGGCGTAGATGCCGGTTTTTCCGGTTTGGACCGCCAAGGGGCTTTTTTGGGCGATTTTTTCGGCGAGCTTCATGGTTTCGGCTTCAAGATCGTCCGGAGGCACGATTTTGTTTATCAAGCCGAGTTGAAGGGCTTCGGCAGCCGAAATAATATCTCCGGTGAGAACCATTTCCAGGGCTTTCTTGCGACCGACATGGCGCGCCAGGGGCACGGCCGGCCCTAAACAGATTAATCCTACGTTGATGGCGGTGGTTCCGAACTTGGCATTTTCGGCGGCTACTGCCATATCACATGCAAACACAAGGCCTGCGCCATTGGCCACCGCGGCGCCTTTGACCGATGCGATCACCGGTTTTTTCATCTTAGGCAGGGTGTGATAAAATTCATCCATCAAATTCAGAAATTCCCGTAGTTCTCTTTGGTTTTTCCCTTTGAACTCAGGAAGTGAGATGCCGGTTGAAAAATGCTTGCCTGCTGCCCGGATCACCACGACACGAACCTCGTTGTCTTGATCCATGTCTAAAAGGGCGTCATTCAAT
>JARRRC010000153.1:0-1830 GCA_037381105.1 Desulfobacterales bacterium | reverse complement strand
TCGACCAATACGAGTTTTTTCTCCATGGGATATCCTCCTTTTTCATTTCGCCGCGACTTCAATTTTCAATCATTAAAATCTAATGCTTAAACACATATCATAGCATAAACGGCGACGGGTTGAAATCCTTAATCGAGACCTTTGAAAAACCCTCCTTTTTGCCCGATTTCCGCGTTAGACTCAAATTTCAATCCTCGAAATACTTAATGTATGTCTGTGGTTAAAATTTTCGCCTTTCTTGAATCGAACAAAAATGAGTATTTTTCAAAGGTCTCAATCGGAAAGATATTTTGTTTGATTGATATTACGAGCGAGCGCTCGGTCATAATATCAATCTATTTTTACCTTTTATCGGCATCGTTGTCAATATCTTTATTAGTAACTGATTTATATATATAATTCAATATTTAAGAAATTGATTTTTAAAAGGAAAAACATTGACAGCGGGAACCAAAACATGATAATAAATATGAACGAGCGCTCAGTCACAATCTGCCCTAACAGTGTAAAAATCGAGAATGCCGCAGATCCTCCCGATAACGGGGTTTTCTGATTCGGAATTCGTTTAATTCATTGATTAATATTATTTTTTACCGATACTCGAAGCGTTTGTTATTTATGAGACGATTGGGTTTATTCATCGTCGAATGTTCAGAAACCAAGGTTTTGGAGTGTTTATGAAACAGCACCATGCGACAAAAGAAATCCCTACACAGATAAAAAATCGCGAACTTGTGATGCAGCGGCATCGACAGATTATCGATGCCGCCGTTCAACTGTTTATTCATCAGGGGTTTCATAAGACCACCACACGGCAGATCGCCCGTTCTGCAAATATTTCAATCGGTTCATTGTATGAATATGTGGCTTCCAAAGAAGATATTTTATATCTGGTTTGTGATGCTATCCATGCGGAAGTGGAACGGGGAGTAACAGAAGCGTTGTCGAGAGCATCAGGTGGGAAAAATTCACTGGCTGAAGTGATTCGGGAATATTTTTTGGTATGTCACCGCATGAGCGACCATATTTTGCTGATTTACCAGGAAACACAATCCCTTCCGCCGCAATGGCGAAAAAAGGTCTTAGAGAATGAGGTGCGCATTACGGGCATTTTTATGGAAGTTCTCGAACGTTTGATTTCATCCGGTGATTTGCCTCGTATGAGTGAACGTTCCATGGAACTTGTTGCTCATAACATATCTGTTCTGGGCCACATGTGGACCTTTCGACGCTGGTTTCTTGCCCGACACTACAGCATTGAAGACTATATCAAGCTTCAAACCGAATTTATACTCGGAATATCCGGGACCTGAACCGAACCAGTCAGTGTTGAATTTAAAATCTTCAATTTATTAAGGAGATTGTATGACAATGTCAGTCGAAGTTTACAAACCCAAAAATTCTATACGAGTCGTTACCGCAACTTCTCTTTTTGACGGCCACGATGCATCCATCAACATCATGCGTCGCATACTTCAAGATGCCGGTGTTGAGGTGATACACATGGGACACAATCGCTCGGCAAATGAAATCGTCGATGCCGCTGTCCAGGAGGATGTTCAAGGTGTGGCCGTATCGAGTTATCAAGGCGGTCATCTGGAATTTTTTAAATACATCGTCGATCTTTTGAAAGAGAGAGGCGTACCGCATATCAAAGTTTTCGGCGGCGGCGGCGGGGTTATCATACCGGAAGAGGTCAAGGCGCTGGAATCATACGGCGTTGCAAAAATCTATTCTCCTGAAGACGGCGCCAAAATGGGGCTCCGGGGGATGATCGACCACATGATTAAACTGATGGATTTTTCTACGATCGAAAAGAGAGATTTTGAT
>JARRRC010000152.1:0-6004 GCA_037381105.1 Desulfobacterales bacterium | reverse complement strand
AGACGGGACGGCTGACGGCCCCCCCACCGGTCGCGGCGTAGTGAGCGCCAGCAGACCCGCTCCCGGCCCGTCGGGGATGGAGCGCACGAGGCCCTTCGAGAAAAAATTGGTGACTTCGATGACTCACCACCTGCATTATAAGAAGTTATTTTATATCTGCCTGAAACATTTAGTGCTGAGTAAGTATAGGAGGTATTTCCTGGCGATATAATTCCAGCTAAGGACCAGCTGGAACCACTTTCTTTGTAAAGCTTATATCCAGATTCATAATTTCCATAAAAAAGACTGCCACCGTAATTTTGTAAATCCCAGTCAAAATTGATTTGACTGCTGGATTGTACAATTCCATGGAAATTTGTTACCTGGGCTGCCCTCATTTTTTGAGATGGTATTTGGTATAAATTGGAAAACATGAAATCATAAATTTTATCTACAGAAGCTTGCGTAACCACATCCTAATTGCTTTTAAAATGATTCTTATAGGTTGCCGTTCTCAAATCATATTGGCCTAAGACATTGGCGGTATTAAATGTTCGCAATTTTTCAAAGACCTGTTTTTTATAACCGGAAATATCATCATTATCGCCGTCATCGTAAGTAGTTGATTCAAATTCAGAATTAGCATAATCGTCATACAGATTCCAGAAAACGCAGCCCGATGCCGCTTTATCCGGCTCACCGGCGTAGGCATAGCGAATATTTCGAAATCTAGGATTAGTTTCGAATGGTGCAACTTCCGTGTTATCATCACCAATAAGTAGATTATCACCATAATTTCTGTTAACATAATTCCTTACCGCAAAAGAATTAAAGATTGCCCAGCCCTCCACAACTTCATCGGTTGCCGCTATATATTTTGTGCAATTATCCCACATCGCATAATTTAGATAATGACCATACTCATGAGTAATTGTAGTTGCATCATACCATGCCGGATCGATTTCAATATAATGGTTACCATTAAAACAGTTCACATAAAAAAGATCGGCAGAAGAAATATTCGTAACATAAGTTCGCACAGCCGGCAAGCTGAATGGTAGATTACCATTGTAAAGGGCATACACAAAATCCCGGGCGAACATCATATGTCGAAATATCGCCGCATCGGAATTATTTATATTCGTTATATCTTGCGCTATGGTTATGTTTGATTGCATGCCATTAATATTAGCGACCATCCCTTCCGATTCATTATAGTAAGTGGAAAATCCATTACTGTGATAGACAATATAACCGTCAGGAGGCACCGTTAAAAGAGTCGCCTGGTTTGTCGTGCTGATCAACAAAATCAGCTGGTCATAGCCGCTCAAATCCCCTTCAAAACTAAAATTAAAATTGAAATTGCCCTGTGCATCCAGCACATCGAAATGAACATGCTGTTGATTTCCCACTACCGGATGATACCAATTACCAGGATTGTTACTATTGCGAAACCATAAAACGATATCGTTACCATAAACGCCTTTATAATTTCCGCCTTCCCATGGAGTAAACTTGACTCGCCCGCTGACAGTGACCTCAAATTACTGACGGACTTCAGGAGATAGCTCTGATGTACCCTGTTTAATCGTAAAATCTTTTCCACTCTCCCTGGGTTGAAAGATGGCAGTCTTTCCCGGTTCAATCAAATAAATGGTTTGACCATTATTAAACAGTTTAAAATGCTTGTAAATGGATTTGCCATACCCCGCAGGAACGTGGGGTGTTTCCAAAAATACTTTAACCATACTGTAGGCACCGGAATCCACTTGAAAAAGAAAATTTCTCTTAACTATGCGCGATTTAAATAGTTCTAATCTCTCTTGAATTTCATTCGTTTTTTGGGAGTTCTGCCAGAGCTTCACTCCATCGTAAGTGTTAATCCGGAAAGTACCACTGATATTTAGTTTCTCTTCAAAAGAGATTTCAAGAATCAATTTTCCGGTTTTAGGCTCGGATTGAATAATCTGGATGCCGGTTATCTCGACAGGACTTTTTAATTTGGGAATATCCGCAAAAATCGAATTGCAAATGAGTATCATAATGAAAACTGAAATGAACGAAAGACGGTAAATATTTAACAATGTCTTCATTTTTGATTTCTCCTTGTTCTTTTGATTTTTTCATGGTTTGATTAATTGACGTTCTTTAAGATATAAAGTGAAAAAAGGCCTCTCGCACCTTCAATGGATAGCGGTCCGCTGACATAAACAATGTGCCGGTCATCCGGGCTCCATTTCGGGGCAAATTGAACAGATCTTCTGGTTCCTTCAGGGTTGGTGTTTACATCCAAAATTTTTCTCTGAAGTGAGGGAAGGTAAATAATACCCACTTCGCTGTCATCGTTGGTGGTACTTGTAAATATTCCCCTAGGGAAGTTACAATACAGAATTTTCGTTCCATCTGAATTGTATCGGACCCATAAGCCAGTTCGGTTAAATGAATAGTTGAAATCGGTTACCAGGGTATCCATGACTTGAGTATCTAAATGATAGCGGATCAATATTGGTGGAGCCCCTACCAACTGCGTTGCCTGTACGGCTCCGATTAATATCTGATTATTGGTGGGGTGCAGGTCAAAACCATTCAGCATTTCTTTGCCGCGGTAAGGGGCAACATAAGAGAGAATCAAACTATCGGTTTGAGTTGTAATATCAAAAAGATAATACCCTGCTCCGTTGCCAACGGGGTTTCCGTAGCGATAATAAACAATCTTATTCTCATCGCCATGCCAGTAAACCGCACTGGATACGTTATAGGTGCTGTCGCGAAGCAGTAAAAAATCACCTGTGTTCACATTAAACTCATATAAGGCGCCAGAGGAGACATCAATATAGTTCGATTTGACAACCAATAACCGATCGCCTGCAGCGTTGGCTTCCCAGTATTTCCAATTCCTGACATATTTATCATCAATAGATAACGTATCTGATACCGGATGCAAATCTGCACCTAATGTGAATATCTGCGGGAAAGGTACGAAGGAAAGCAAGCGATTGTCCCGCCAATCAGCCATTCGGTATTGATTGATATAGTTATTGTTTGGATTATTGGGGTCCCAGGCAGCCGCTACCTCAATAATATTCGGGTTAATGCTATTATCGCCTGGTTTTGTAGAGTCTTTGCAGGCCAAAAATAAAATCAATATTCCAAATATAATTAAATAAGAATTAATACTTTTCATTCCTGTCTCCAGTTTATTTAACGCTTTCGAAAAGAGTAATCAGGTGGTGGCCGAATTAAAAATTCTAAATAAATTTGCATTTTAAAGCCTAACGGCCAAGCCTAACCCGCCTGAAGGCAACTGCTGCAAAAATTTCAAACACTGCAAAACCTGAATCTTCAATTAAATATTCCAAATGAACCCAGCCCTTCAGGTCGGGTTGAGGCGGATGTTAGCTGATTTACTTTATAAATTCTCCAAGGAAAATTATTATCGTAAAAAATATTAGAATAGCAAGAATACCAACGAATAAACATGACAAAGGATTAAAGCCTTTCAAATCTTTCCAATATTCATAGCAAGCAAATTCAATTTCTCTTGTTGTAATTACTTTACCATTTTCGAGTTGAATATCAAGATTTTCATAATCTAAATATAGCGACCCAGAAACACATTTAATACTCAATTGACCATCTTTAAGAATAGTAGCCCGACTAATTATAGGCTCTAAGTATAAAATCTCTTTAGGATTTTTTATAGTCTTCCCGTCTTTAAGAAAATATAAGTGTTTAAAACCATGAAGTGTGACAATAAAGCTTTTTCCTTCCGGCTTAAACTTTTTTCGTATATATTCAATTTCTATTTTTAATGAAATTTTTCCAGGGAACTCACCCGTGATGTCTATTAAATAGCCATCATGAAAAACATTCCAGAAGTTTGCGTCAGATTCGGTCATGATATAATCTATTAATTACAGCTAACTATATAATTACCTGCCAAATAGCATAAAATCTTTATGCGTACATTTAAACAAAATAGGATAGAAGTAGAAACTTTTTTCGATATTGTCTATGGCTAGACAATTTAAGGTTTCTACTATCAGTCATTTCTCAAGGTGGCTTCTTCAATTCTTTTTTTCTATTGGTTCTCATTTTTCTCTTCCTCTACCAGCCGCCCTTCCAGCCCCAAATTGACAACGTTCCTGTAAGCGATTTCCCAGGTCTTCTTTTCACGATTCCATTTTCCACCTAAATTGCGCAAAGCTTTGCCAATTTCTACCTCACCGTAAGCAACCCTTATTTGTACAACCTTGTTGGCCGGAATCCGTCTTCTATCTGGTTTCCAATCATTTTCTTCTTCAATCAATTCCACCGTTTTGTATTTTTTCCCCTTTTTCAGGTCATAACGGTATCGCACGCATACCAAACGTTCCCCATATTTCTTCACTAATTTCTTTGTTCCCGGAGCGCCAGGCACAATTTTCCAGAAGCACGTTCCGTTTGCGTAACTGTAATACTTTGATGCCTCATCTTTCATAATAGCATGGTTGCCTTGAATACTTGCAAGTTGAGTAATCTGCCCAATACTGCCATATGCCCAGGAGCTAAAAATACCATGGTTATATTCACTTAATCGAATTCATTCTCCTGCCCGCAGAGAACTTATGTTGTTACCATAGAGATCCCTCGAACCTTTCGATACGCTTGCGCTTAGATAAACCGCAGTGCTTGTTTGGTAGCCGTGAATGTAGAAGCATTGGGTGGTATGACCAACTGTAAATTTCAAAACTGTCTGGTTTGAACCTGCTCCCTGAAACACTATATCGTTATCCAAATATGTTAGGTCGATCCTGGAATTAATATTGTAAGTGCCGGGAGGGAAATAAATGATCGTTAATCCGGGATTACTGCGGGCTGCTAATATAGCATCATGAATAGCTTCAAAATCATTTTGCCCGTCATTTGGGATTGCCCCATATTCCGGATCGGTTACATCAACAAGGTTAGAAGCAACTGTAGGAGTGTTTGGTAAAAGACCTGCATTTGTCCAGTCAACTTGACTACTTTGCGGGATATGCCCTTGTCCATTCCAGAGCGTTTGTGTGAAACCATCCGAAAAGACCAAGAAAATCAGTAATACATATTTCATTATGAAACCTCCGTTTTTTTGTAATGGTTAAAAGGATATCAAGACGTACATTGAATGCATTTTATAGCTAACTTCAGACAAACTATCAAAATGATATACTTTTCGACCATCTAAAACATAGCGAAATTCCAGACCATAGTTCTGATACCGTATTTGAAAACCAAAATTAAAACCAACTTTGGTAACATTATTATTAAAAACAGATTCTTGTTCAAAATCGTGGTCGTACAATGATTTATCACTTTGATGAGGAATATAATTTTTATAAAATTTATTCTTTTTAAAATGGGTTAGATCTAGAATGGGAAAAGTAAATATTGGTCCAATGAATGGTTTGAACTTGATCTCTTTTGAATAAGGAATTTCGTACTGAATATTTGCGGGAATCTCAATGTAACATAACATACCGTGAATATCCTGGTAATACGCATCGGTTGGTTGAGAAGCATAAGGTGCGATAGTGCGATTTTCTAAAATGGCCCCTCTCGACGCAAAACCTATTCCGGAAGATAGTAAGAACTTATCATACAGATGAAAATCCTTAACAATACCTATTGAGATGCCAACTTTAGGACGGGTATTTTCAGCACTTGGAAAATAGGATATTGTGGGTCCAATTGCTAAAAGAATTTTGCCCTGTGCATGGGAAAGGTTAGTTAGCAACAAAAACAAAAATATTACATACGGCAACTTTCTCACTTTCATATCTCCTTTTTTAAATTTTCATCACGATTTGAATTTATTTATTCGCATCACATATATATTAACTGCGACTGCTTAATCTCAAATGTTTTTGAATGCAGCCATGTTGTTTCTGCCATAAAACAAACATTCGGTACAGCAATCTATTTCAAATCTGCAAAACTTACAGTAAATTTTCAGTCAGAATTGAAGGAACGTACTTCCCTGGTCAGCAAAAATATTTTTATTGAT
>JARRRC010000151.1:0-9729 GCA_037381105.1 Desulfobacterales bacterium | reverse complement strand
CCTCCGCGTTCTCCCGCAAAAAACCTGCGGGAGCCGCGGTCTCCCCCACTGCTAAGTTGCCGAAATGACGAAGCCACTTCGCCAATCTCGTTCCACGGGAAAGCACGCCCCCTGAACATATACTCTGTTCCAACGATGCATTAACTTTATTACCAAAGTGAATGAAAAGGGCAACAATAAATCGAGACCCATTTGGCAAAAAACAGTTCTTGACAGATATAAAAGAATAAAGTAAAAATGCGAAAAATCAAAAGTCGAGGAAACCCATTAATGAACCAACATTACGTTTTTAGAAGTCACAATGCCTTTGGGCGCTTCTTTTTTAGCTTTAGAAGCGTCCATCCGGATCGATAACGCTTCAGGTTAAAACACCCCGGATGGACCCAAACCGGTCTGTCCGGGGTTTAATTTTTTTAAAAAGCCCCGGGAAGTCATTCTCGGGGCTTTTTTTATATAACCTGAATCTTGCAAGCGTTGAGTTTGCCGTATATGCAAGGCGCAGGGCATACAGCCGTAGTGTACTACTGCAAATGCCCTGCAACGCCGCAGATGCGGCAAAATCGGCGCTCCCGAAGGGCAGACAATCTTGAAAGTAATAATGGAAGAATTTCTAAAACACCAAACAGATTAAAAGAGACCGTCACTTAATTCAATGTAACGATTTGTTAAGACAGTATTATATTTAAATTTTCAAGATTGTCTGTGCAAGATTCAGGTATAAAACTCAAGTTTCGCACCTTAATATAACGAAATAGCCGCTGATTCCGCAGGCCAAAAGAAATTTTTAAAGGTAAAATATTTCTTTGGAGCATTATCGTACGGCGCCAAAATAAAAAGTGATGTATAATATTAAAAATCATTTAGATATCTGTATGTTACTTTTTCTGGGCGCCTTTCTTGGGTTCACCAGGTTTTTTTCTGTTTTACCATTGCAAATATAGATTTTACCTTTAAAAATTTTTCCGGCCTGCTGCAGCTTAGCAGCCTTGTTGAAAATTGAGGGTGCGAAACTTGTGTTAATATTTATAAAAGGATAAATTGTCACCAAAGGAGGCAGATCATGATTCTCGTGCTGGAAAAGGAGATCACCCTGGATCAGAAGAGCAATATCCGGAGCATCCTGTTCAGGGAGGGGTATATTGTTCGTGAAATGTCCGAAGCCGGACAGAACATTATCGGCGCCGTAGGAAAAGGGGATAAAAAGACCGAGTTTTTTGAAGCGCTTCCCGGCGTCGCCAGGGTGGTACCGATTTCGACATCGTTCAAATTGGTCAGCCGGCAGATGCATACCGAAGACACCCGGGTAAAGGTGGGGGATGTGGTTGTGGGAGGAGAACGGATTACCGTTATCGCCGGACCGTGTGCGGTTGAGAGCAGAGAGCAGGCCCTGACCATCGCCAAAGCGGTCAAAAGATACGGCGCTGTTTTGTTCAGGGGCGGGGCCTTTAAGCCCAGAACTTCTCCATATTCGTTTCAGGGCCTTCAGGAAGAAGGACTTAAAATACTGGCCGAGGTTCGCGAAATAACAGGCCTTGGTGTTGTAACCGAAATTACTTCTCCGGCCCAGGCGGATATGATGATGAAATATGTCGATGTCGTTCAGGTCGGCGCACGGAACATGCAGAACTTCGAACTGTTGAAATGTGTCGGTCGGATCGGAAAACCGGTGGTTTTGAAAAGGGGGATGTCTTCTACCATAGAAGAGTGGCTGATGTCCGCGGAATACATCCTTTCAGAGGGGAACGACAACGTCATTCTGTGCGAAAGAGGCATACGGACTTTTGAGCCCTATACGCGCAATACCTTGGATCTATCCGCCATTCCCGTACTCAAAACACTCACGCATTTGCCGGTGATTATCGATCCCAGTCATGCCACCGGTATCCGGGAGAAAGTGAGTCCCATGGCACGGGCGGCCATTGCCGCCGGCGCCGACGGCGTGATGATCGAAGTGCATCACGACCCGGACCATGCCCTTTCCGACGGTCCCCAGAGCCTTTATCCAAAACAGTTCGGCCAGCTGACGCGCGATCTTTACGTTATCGCGCCGGTTGTGGGAAAGCAGGTGGATTTCGACTATCTGGATAAGGCCAGAGCCGTTGATCGTTTGATCCGGACCAACGGTTCGGGAGTCCAAAGGGCTGCATTTTTGGGGGAAATGGGGACCTTTAGTCATAAGGCCTGCATGCAGTATTTCGGCACCCAGGTAACCGGTGTGCCCGCACCGTCATTTAAAGCGATTTTTGAAGCGGTCAAAACCGGTGATGTCGATTTCGGCGTCGTACCGGTGGAGAACTCTCTCTCCGGCAGTATTCATGAGAACTACGATTTTTTGTTGGAATACAATTTTAAAATTATCGGAGAAATCAAACTCCGCATCATTCATCATCTGGTCGGACATCAGGGCGCCAAGCTCGACAATATCAAACGGGTTTTTTCTCCCCCGCTGATCTTTCAGCAATGCCGCCAGTTTCTCGATCAGCATCCGGACTGGGAGCTGGTTCCGGTGAAGGATACCGCCAGTGCGGTCAGGGAAATCAGCAAAACAAAAAACCCTGCCGATGTGGCTATCGCTAGTAAAGAGGCAGCCGATATTCACGGAATGTCAGTGATTGAGGAAGGAATTGAAACCAATCCTCGAAATTTCACCCGTTTTGTCATTATCGGCGCGCAGCCTTTCGTTAAAGGACCGCGCTGCAAATCGTCCCTTATTTTTTCCACCGGCAATCAGCCGGGTGCGCTTTTCGAGGTGTTGAAAATATTTGCAGAAAACAGCATCAACATGGTGAAACTGGAATCGCGCCCCATTCATGGAAAACCCTGGGAATATATGTTTTATGTTGACATAGAGACAGATTCCGAGTCGGAAACCTTCCGGCCGGTACTCGACCTGTTGACTGAAAAAACCGACTATCTGAAAATTTTGGGGAGTTATTAAATCGGGTTCTTTTCCAATTTCATTGGAGAGGAGGGGCCGAGGATTCCAGGGTTCAAGGGTTCGAGGGGTTATTTTCCAAAGATTATATCAGCTTTTAAAATATTCCGGCTTGCTTCCTTTTAGTGGCGTTATTGAAAATAAAGGGTGCGAACGTTGTATTGGAAGATAAAGGCCGGGCTAATCCCCGGCTTTTCTTGTGGCCATGTGTTCTCGAGCAAGCTCGATATAGTGTTCGGCGGTTGCTTTGCGTTTTTCGACGGTTGTTTCGGAAAGTTCTTTTTTCACTTCACAAGGGATGCCGGCCACCAGGTGATACGGTCCGACCACCTGTCCATGTTTCACCACGGAGCCTGCGGCCACAACAGCACCGGTTTCGATAACTGCGCCGCTGAGAACAACGGAATTAATGCCGATCAGACAGTTGTCTTTCAAAATACAGCCGTGAACCACCGCATTATGGCCTACCGTAACATGATTTCCGATCAGTGCGGGTTTATCATGATCCGTATGGATGGTGCAGTTGTCCTGGATGTTGGTATTTTCGCCGATGATGATCGGCGACATATCTCCCCTCACCACCGTACCGTACCAGATGCTGGAGTTGTCTTTTATTTCTACATCACCGATGATCACCGCCGTGGGTGCGATAAATACATTCTTCCCGATAATCGGTGTTCGGCCTTTAAATTCGAGTATCATGATTTTATTCCCTTATATACCTGAGACGAACCCTTGCTTCGATATTCAGCTTGATAGCTGTCTATTAAATTACAGACAAGCTAATTACAAGAACTTTTAATTTCATTAAAGGATGGCAAGATATCCGCGTAAACCGGATTAGATTCAGGGCCAGGCCTGTTCACCGGGGGCAAGCAGTCCCAAGCCGGCCCGTAACCATTGACACCCGATGAATTTCGAACGATAATAAAATAGATTTACCGGTTATTCTTTCTGCCCATTCCAGGAGGGAGCCTTGACCGGTAAAGTATGGAGAAACATATGGAACAGACACAAAATTTGGCTCAAACCTTCCGCATTGCAGCGGAAAAGGTTTCGGCCATCGTATCCGAGGTGGCGACGCTGGATCAGGCCTTTTTCTATACCGTGGACCTGTGTGAACACAAAGAGGCCTGCCGGTTGTTGATTTCAGGGTGTGAGGCACCTCTATCAAGCGCCGCTGACGCCTTGTGCGATCTTAAACAAAAGAAATTGATTGCCGCCCCCTTGCTTAAAGAAAAAGAAGCTGCGCGGCTGGAGACATTGTGTGACGGGCGCGGTATCGGCTTTGTTCGAGAGGACCTGCGGAACCATCTGGCCGGCATCGATATCGGTTTTGCCATGGCGGATTTCGGCATTGCCGAAACCGGCACGCTGGTCATCGACTCTTCCAGTGAAGATCTTCGACTGGCCACCATGATCAGCGAGATCCACGTGGCTGTTCTGCCCAAAAGCCGTATTCGGTCTACGGCCTTCGATTTTGACGTTGAACTGAAAGAGATGATGGGCACCGCTCCCAATTATTGCGCCTTTATCACCGGCGCCAGCCGGACGGCCGATATTGAACGGGTCCTGGCCTTAGGTGTTCACGGCCCTCTTGAACTGCATATTTTGCTGATGGAGGCATAGCCATGCAAACCGCCCGTGATTTGAAAGCTTACCGCAGGGAAGTGGCAAAGGCTCTCGCCAATGATTTCCAGCGCCGGGCCATGGATAACTTTGCCGTGGCCTATCGTACCTCGCGCGCCGATGCCTTTGACGGCCTGGATGTCAACAGCCTGGTGGAAGATATTGCCCGGCTGAAAGATAGCTCCCTGGCTCAACTGGATGCCTTGTATGCCCGATTCAAGGAAAATGCCGAAAAGGCCGGCGTCCATGTCCATCTGGCGCGCACGGCCGAAGAGGCCAATGCAGTTATTGCCCGCATTGCCGACGACAATGGGGTGCGGCGGATCGTCAAATCCAAATCCATGACCGCCGAAGAGACCCTGCTCAATCATTACCTGGAATCTCGGGGTCTGGAGGTCGTTGAAACCGATTTGGGAGAATGGATCATCCAGTTGCGCGAAGAAGGACCCTCCCACATGGTCATGCCCGCCATTCATCTCTCCCGCTTCCAGGTGGCCGATCTTTTCAGCAATGTGACCGGCCGAAACCAGGATGCCGAGATTGAACGACTGGTCAAAGTGGCCCGCCGGGAATTACGCTGCAAGTTTGCAGGAGCCGACATGGGCATCAGTGGAGCCAACTTCGCTCTGGCCGACACCGGCACCATCGGCTTGACCACCAATGAGGGGAATGCCCGCCTGGTCACCACCCTGCCGCGGGTGCACGTGGCCCTGGTCGGCATCGACAAGCTGCTGCCTTCACTGGACGATGCCCTGCGGATCAATAAGGTCCTGCCGCGCAACGCTACCGGACAAGCCATCACGTCTTATGTGACCTGGATCACCGGTCCCAATGCCTGCGGCGCCGCAGAAAAAGGCAGGAAAGTCATGCACGTCGTCTTCCTGGACAACGGTCGCCGGCAACTGGCCGGAGATCCGGATTTCGCCCAGGTATTGCGCTGTGTGCGCTGCGGCGCCTGTGCCAATGTCTGCCCGGTTTACCGCATGGTGGGCGGTCACCAGTACGGCCATATTTACATCGGCGCCATCGGATTGATCCTGACCTACTTCTTCCATGGCCGGGATAAGGCCCGCAACCTGGTTCAAAATTGCATCAACTGCGGTGCCTGCAGGGAGGTCTGCGCGTCCGGCATCGACCTGCCGCGGCTGATCAAGGCGGTCCATGCACGGGTGCAGGATGAAGAGGGCCACCCATTGCAAAGCCTGCTGCTGGCCAAGCTGCTTAAAAACCGCAAACTTTTCCACACCCTGCTTCAAGCCGTCTCCGGCTGTGTGGAGGATTTTGTATATCCCGAACAGCTTGAGGCGGCCGTGCGGGTCATGGCCGCCCATAAAGTGGCCGTGGAATTTCCCATGCAGCAATCCTGCTGCGGCCTGCCGGTTGAGATGATGGGAGAACCCGATGCCGCCCGCCATGTGGCGGCCCAAAATATCCTGGCTTTGGAAACCGGCAAGCGTGATTATATCGTAACCCTTTGCGCTTCATGCGCATCCCACTTGACCCATGCCTATCCCAGGTTGCTGGCTGATGATCCCGTGCTGGCCGAAAAAGCACGCATTCTGGCCGGCAAAGTGGTGCCTTTCAGTGTGTTGATGAACGATATCCTCCGGATAGAACCATACACAGCAACCCGTGAGCCGGCAACCGTCACCTATCATGCGCCCTGTCATCTCTGTCGCGGATTAAAGGTTAAAAAAGCCCCCCATGAATTGATCCGCAAAGCCGGCCTGGACTTTTATCCTGCCGGCGAAGAGGAGACTTGCTGCGGTTTCGGCGGCACCTATTCGAGCAAGTTTCCCGCTATTTCGGCCGAGATCCTGAAAAAGAAGCTGGATGATGCGGCTGCTACCGGCGCCCGACAACTGGTTACCGAATGTCCGGGTTGCATCCTGCAGCTGCGCGGCGGCGCCCGTCACAGGGGTTTGGACCTGAATGTGATCCATATCGCGGAAATGCTGTGGGAAAGAGAAAGGAAAAGATAAACCATATGATATCAAAGGTATTTTAAATGAAAGGTCGGGGTGTTTTTCTAAACAGCCGCTGCATGGATAATCTTTTTTTAAACCGCATGAACTCACGGCAAGGGATCGTAAAGAAAGAACGGAATATTATCTTTTAAATATCAATAAGTTAGCCTCATTATTTTAAAGTTCTTTTAAAGATACGATTCCGGCTTTCGCCTGTTCTTTCTAACGATCCCTAAGCCGCTCAAACAGCATCCGATTTAAAGAAAAGATTATCCATTCCGCTCTATTTAAGGACTTCGAAGAAAAACTCTCCGAGGGCTCAAATAATATGACAACCAAGGTATTTTTAACACAAATGCGCTTGATATTGACAATTCACGACGTCGTGGTTATGATGGGCGATATTTTTGTCAGCAAGCTTAGTAGTGCCCATCCATTTCTTAAAGATTCTACCATTATCGGAGAAAGGAGAAGATCATGTTACGAAAAGCGACCTATAAATTGCGCGCAACCCGAAGGGAGTCCCTTTATGTTCATGATGAATTCGACCACCAGCTCATGCTGGTTGAGCTGGAAGGTACACCGCTGCACTATGAAGTCGGTGTTGCCGGCGAATTTGTCTCCCGCCGCAGCGTCAATTTTCATGACCGCACCGCCGGCAGCGGACATATGCAGGGTTATGCGGTTACCAACTTCCAATATGGCTCGGTCTATAGCAAGTTTGAAGGTCATCGTGATGGGGAGAAGAAAGTCACCACCGGTACCTGGGAGACTTATAAAGGGACGGGCAAACTGGACAACATCAAAGGAAAAGGCACGTTCAAAGTTACGAGCGGAGATCAACCCGGAGAATTTGTTCTTGAAATGGAAGGTAAGTACGAACTCTGATTGAGACCGCAGCCATTATATAATTTAGGGCTCGGGGAGTTTTTCTAACCAGCCGCTCCATGGATAATCTTTTTTTAAACCGCATGAACTCTCGGCAAGGGATCATAAAGAAAGAACAGGAAGCTATCTTTGAAATATCAATAGGTTCACAACATTATTTTAAATTCTTTTAAAGATACGACTTCGGCATGCGCCTGCTCTTTGCTACGATCCCTAAGCCGCTCAACCAGCATCCAATTTAAAAAAAGATCATCCATTCCGCTGATATTCAAGGATTCAGAAAAAAACTCCCCGAGGGCTCATATAATTTGAAGGAAAGAAAGCCGGGAGAATCCCCGGCTTTTTTATGGTCTTATATTTTAAAGCTCTCGGTCATTCCCGCATACTTTTTGCGCAACTTCGGCTTTTCTATCTTTCCGGTGGGGTTGCGCGGGACCTCATCGAAAATGATTCTCCGGGGTCTTTTGTATCTGGGAAGCGCTCGGCAAAAAGCGTCGATCTCTTCAATGGTGAGTTTCTGCCCGGCCTTTGTCTGGATGACGGCTGCGGCGATTTCTCCCAGTCGGAGGCTGGGAAGGCCGATAACCGCCACATCGTGAATTTTGGGATGGGTCTGCAGAAAATCTTCAATTTCAACCGGATAAATATTTTCCCCGCCGGTGATGACCACATCTTTCTTTCGATCCACCAGCCATATAAAACCCTCTTCGTCCTGTCGGGCCACATCCCCGGTGAGCAGCCATCCATCAACCAGTGTTTCCCGAGTGGCCTCAGGATTTTTATAATACGCTTTCATGACACCCGGCCCTTTGACGATTAATTCACCGGGCTGCCCCGGGTCGACCGGATTCAGCCGATCGTCGACAATCCGTACTTCCCAGTCAAAACCGGGCAATCCGATGGCCCCGACCTTGTGCATGTTTTCCATCCCCAGATGGACACATCCCGGGCCGGTGCATTCGGTCAGACCATAGTTGGTATCGTACTGGTGATGAGGAAAGATTCTTTTCCATTCCTTAATCAGAGAAGGGGGAACGGGCTGGGCTCCGATATGCATCAGTCGCCACTGATCGAGGTCGTAGTCTTTGAGTTTTATTTCCCCGCTTTGGATCGCAAAAAGAATATCCAGAGCCCAGGGGACCAGAAGCCATACCACCGTTGCTTTTTCCTCTGAAACGACTTCCATGATCCATTTGGGTTTGATTCCTTTGAGGATGACGCTCCGGGCGCCGACAATGAAATTTCCAAACCAGTGCATCTTGGCACCGGTGTGATACAACGGCGGGATGCAAAGAAAGTTATCTTCATGGGTTTGTTTGTGGTGCATATTTTCCAGAAAGCAGGAAAATTCGAGATTCCTATGGGTCAACAGTGTGGCTTTTGGGGTGCCTGTGGTTCCGGAAGTGAAGTACAGCGCGGCTTCATCGGTAATGTCGATGCGGACCTCCGGATCCATGGGAGGGGCATTTTTGAGAATGCTCTGATACGGTTCGGCAAAGCCGGGTTTGAGTTCTTCGGGACCGACAAATATGTAAGTTTCAACGAAGTCGTCCAGATCTTCTTTAATGGCATCGATACGCTCAATAAATTCCTCGCCGAAAATGAAGGCCTTGGCTTCGGCGATTTTCGCACAGCGCAAGATGGTTTTGGCCACAAAACGGAAGTTAAGGGGAACGGCCCATGCCCCGGTTCGAAGGATGCCGAAATAGATGGGGAGCCATTCGATGCAGTTGGTCATCAAATGGATAACCCGGTCGCCTTTTTGAATTCCCCGAGCGATTAGCCCCTGAGCCAGCTGATTGGCCTGTTCGTCGAATGCTTTCCAGGTGATTTCCCGGCGTCGATTTTTTTCAGGCTCCCTTTCGATAAGCGCCGTTTCAGATTCATATACACGCGCATTGCGGGCGAGTATCTCAGCGAT
The DNA here is from genome assembly GCA_037381105.1 of Desulfobacterales bacterium. GTDB lineage: Bacteria > Desulfobacterota > Desulfobacteria > Desulfobacterales > UBA11574 > UBA11574. The sequence continues at coordinate 389 of JARRRC010000151.1, read as the reverse complement.
TAGCATACATCTTCCTGAGACCTTTGCAAAACCTTCCTTATTGCCCAATTTCTGCGTCAGACTCAAATTTAAATCCTCGAAATACTCAATGTATTCCTGTGGTTAAAATTTTCGCCTTCCTTGAACTTGAACAAAAATGAATATTTTTCAAAGGTCTCATCCTTTCGATAAAATCGTTTACGAACGGTGGATATCAAAGCTTTATGATTTGGTCAAGATTCTAGTGCTCAAAGCTGAATAATTTAGGTTTAGATGGTTTAGATGGTTTAGATGGTTTAAAAAACTCAACGATCATAACATCCTAAACAATCAAAACGCAAAGGATTGATCATAACGTTCACAACACTCTAAACGTTCTCAGCGATCCAAACGATCCAAACGTTCTAAAC
>JARRRC010000150.1:0-6017 GCA_037381105.1 Desulfobacterales bacterium | reverse complement strand
CCTGTGGGCTTTGCCATGGGTTTTCTGGGGTTCATCGGATTCGGCTATGTGGTGAATTTCAATGCGGCATCGAATCTTTTGGCCCGGGATGTCTGGGATGTATTCTCTTCATATAATTTGACCGTTATTCCCCTTTTTGTATTTATGGGACAAATCGCCTTTCATGCCGGAATCAGCCGAAGACTCTATGATTCCGCCTATGTGCTGCTGGGACACCGTAGAGGCGGACTGGCCATGACCACCGTGGGTGCCTGTGCCGGATTCTCGGCCATATGCGGCTCTACCAATGCCACTGCCGCAACCATGGCCACGGTTGCTCTTCCTGAAATGAAACGATACGGATACGATATGGGCTTGGCTACAGGTACCGTAGCGGCAGCCGGGAGTCTCGGCATTCTTATCCCTCCCAGTGTGATTTTTATCGTATACGGCATTCTTACCGAACAGTCCATTGGAAAACTTTTTGCGGCCGGTATTATTCCCGGTGTGCTCCTCTGTTTCCTTTTTCTGATGACCATCCACTTTCGCGTGACGAAAAACCCCTCTCTGGCGCCTCCGGGGCCTAAAACGGGTTTTCATGAAAAAATCAGGTCATTTGCCGGAATACTTGAAACGCTGATCCTGTTTTTACTGGTCATGGGAGGAATTTTTTTCGGGTTTTTCACTCCCACAGAGGCTGCTGCAACCGGCGCTTTCATGACGCTTCTCATTGCCGTCATCAGACGACAGTTGCACTGGAAAGGTTTTATCCAATCCCTTGCCGACACCACCAAAATCAGCTGTATGATTATGGTAATCGTCACCGGTGCTGTGATATTCGGCCATTTTATGGCGATAACAAGGCTTCCTTACGCACTTGCCGATTATGTGAGTTCTCTTCCGTTTCCTCCTCATGCCGTCATCGGCGTAATCATTTTTGTCTATCTTGTCGGGGGCTGTTTCATGGATGCGCTGGCAATGATCATGCTGACCATTCCCATATTTTTTCCCGTTGTTCAAGCTCTCGGTTTTGATCCGATCTGGTTTGGCGTCGTAATCGTGCTTGTTACGGAAATGGGAGTGATTACCCCGCCGGTGGGGGTCAATGTCTATGTGGTCTATGGTGTGGCAAGGGATGTGCCGCTGGAAATTATTTTCAAAGGGGTTTTTCCAATGCTCGTATCGCTGCTTCTGTGCAATCTGCTTCTCATTCTATTTCCCCAGATCGCCCTCTGGCTGCCCGGTCTAATGCATTAACTAAACCGGAAAAGGAGCAGTCCGAAGCCCTGCGGTTTCATCCAGGCCGAGCATAATGTTCATATTTTGTACGGCCTGCCCTGCTGCGCCCTTTACCAAGTTGTCGATGGCCGAAATCAGGATCAGACGCCCGTTCCGTTCATCCATTCTAAAAGCGATCTCGCAGTAATTCGTGCCGCGAACATTCCGGGTATCCGGCAGCCGGTTTTCGCCGAGTATTCGGATAAACGGACTTTTGGAATAAAAAGCTCTGAGACACTTTTCGATATCTTCCATGGAGATGTTTTTTACTAAAGCAGCATACAAGGTTGTTAGTATGCCACGGGACATGGGAACCAGATGGGGTACAAACGTTATTTTTATGGGTCGGCCGGCTTCAATGCTCAGGACTTCTTCCATTTCCGGGTTGTGACGGTGTTCTGCCACTTTATACGCCTTAAATGATTCGTTCACTTCGCAAAAATGTGTCGTCAAAGACAAACTGCGGCCGGCGCCGCTGACGCCTGATTTGGAATCGGCAACAATGGTGTCGATATCAATGAGCTCGCTTTTGATCATCGGCAACAGAGGCAGCAACACACTGGTAGGATAGCACCCCGGCACCCCTACCAAATCTGCATTTTTTATCTTGTCGAGATAAATTTCACAGAGTCCGTAAACCGACGTGCGCAATAAATCCTTTGCCGTGTGCTGCTGATAATGGGCTTCATATATGTCTGCATCTTTGAATCTAAAGTCTGCTGACAGGTCGATAACTTTTTTGCCTCTTGAAATAAGCTGGGGCACCAGTGCCATGGGAATTTTATGGGGAAGCGCAGTAAATACTACATCTGCGCTGTTACAAACCTTGTCAACGTCCAGAGCCTCGCAAACCAGGTCGACGGAACCGGTCATCGAGGGGAATACTTTGTCGAAAGCAACACCGGCATACTGGCGAGACGTCAGCATCGTCACCTCGATCTCGGGATGATCACAAAGGATCCGTACCAGCTCGGCACCGGCATACCCTGTTGCACCGACTACAGCCACCCGTATCATTATCTTACTCCATGTTTATAAATTGATATTAACCCCCAAGATAGGCCTGCTTGACTTCAGGATTTTCCAGCAGTTCTTCGGAACTTCCTTCCAGAACCAGATTGCCGTTCTCAAGCACATAGCCGCGCTGTGCAAACTGGAGGGCCATTCGAGCATTCTGCTCCACCAGCAAAATGGTGGTGCCCTCTTTGTTGAGTTGTTTAAGGGCCTCAAAGACATTCATCATAAGCAAAGGCGCAAGCCCCATGGATGGTTCGTCAAGGAGCATGATTTTCCTTCCACTCATAAACGCCCTGCCGATGGCGAGCATCTGCTGTTCGCCGCCGCTGAGCGTTCCTGAATTTTGTGTTTTGCGTTCGCTCAGCCGGGGAAAGATTTGAAATACCCTTTCCAGATCTTCTTCGATCTTCTCACGATCCTTTCTGGCAAAGGTCGCCAGTCTGAGGTTTTCCATAATGGTCAGGTTTCCGAAAAGTCGTCTCCCTTCGGGAACATGGGAAATTCCGAACTTGCTCACCACCTTATCGGCGGAATATTGCAACAGGTCATTTCCCATAAATGTCATTTTAGTTCCTTCCTCTACCGGAACCAGCCTGGAAATCGCTCTCAGCGTCGTGCTCTTGCCGGCCCCGTTAGCCCCGATAATACAGACGATTTCACCGTCATCAATCTGAAATCCGATACTGTGAAGGGCTCGAATATTATCGTAAGAAACGCTGAGATTTTCAACGGACAATAACATCAGACCAATGTCCCCTTCCCGAGATAGGCATCGATGACTTTCGGATCGTTTTGGATCTCTTCCGGCGTCCCCTCGGCGATGACTTGCCCAAAGTTCAGTGTTTGGATGATTTCGCAAAGCTCCATGACCACCTTGAGTCTGTGTTCGATCAAAAAAATAGCCAGATCCAGCGTCTTATGAACCTTTCGAATAATTTCCATCATTCGGATCAGTTCTTCGGGATTCATGCCTGCCGTGGGTTCATCTAAAAACAATATTTTCGGATCGGTAGCCAATGCCCTCGCGATTTCAACTCTTCGTTGAGCCCCGTACGGCAAGTTGAGGATAATCTGATCGGCATGTTGCTCGATGCCGACCATCTTTAAGAGGTCATAGGCAATTTCTTCATTTTTTGCTTCTTCCCGCTGCCGTTTGGCAGTGCCGAAAAAGGCACCGATCAATCCGTAACTGATTCTTGAGTAGCGAGCCATCTTCACATGCTCTATGACGGTCATATGGCGCCACAGTTGCATATTTTGAAAAGTTCTTCCCAGCCCATGAGCAGCAATCTGGTTGGGCTGTAGTCCCGTAATTTTTTTCTCTTCCAGGAAGATATCCCCTTCGGTGGGTTTGTAAATTCCGGTGATGAGGTTAAAAATCGTTGTCTTGCCCGCCCCGTTGGGACCGATCAGCCCTCGGATCTGACCTTTTTCAATTTCCAAGCTGTAGTTGTTAACCGCCCGCAACCCCCCAAATTCGTGGCTCATTTTTTCAACTCGAAGCAACGACATCCGACTTCCTTTTTTCTGATTTATTTTTCGGCATCACGAGCTTTCCGACATTAAATTCTTTGAAAGCGATAAGGCCGGTGGGTCTGAATATCATTATCAGAATGAGCAAAAGTGGAATAATGATCCATTTGAAAATCTCCAGCGGCCGCAACGCTTCACCCAGCATACTCAAACTAACCGCCCCAACGATGGATCCATAAACGGAGTTCAACCCTCCAAAATACACCATTGCCAGCACCTCTGCAAGTTTTTGAAGTCCGAAAGTACCGGGATTGACATATCTCAACACATGCGCAAAAAGTCCTCCCGCAATACCGGCCCAAAAAGCGGCAAACAAAAATGCCGTAATTTTAGTGCGCCGGGTATTCACCGTCATGGCATTGGCCGCAATCTCATCGTCACGCACGGCATTCAACGCTTTCCCCAATGTCGAACGCACAAAATTGTTGGTGATCCATATGCACGCCACCGTCCATATAAATACGGTGGGCAGACCCGCCAGGTCCGGCTGGCTGCTTAGCCCTCTGGGACCCCCGACGACTTCCATATTTTCTATCATGCTTTTTACGATGAATAAAAATGCCAGGGAAATAATAGCCAAATAGTCGCCCCTGGTCCTGAAAGACGGTATTGCAATGGCAAGAGCCCCCAGGGCCGCAACGATACCGCCGATGATTAATGCAATGGGAAACATGAAAGGACCCAATGACGAGGGAAGCAAGGCATGACCAAATATTCTGTCGTCGACAAAAAGGGCTACGGTAAAGACTGAAGCTGCATAGGCACCGAGGGCCATGAATCCAGGGTGTGAACATGAGAATTCTCCCATGTATCCGTTCACGACATTTAAACTCAGGGTGAGCATAACGGCAATCAAGGTAAGTTTGAGGGTAAGAAGCCGATAAGCACTGACTTCCGACCACAAATAAAGCACGCCGTAAAGCAGGCCGATATGAGCAACCACTGAAATCAATATTGGAAAATCGAGAAGCTTGTCTGCCATCCGGTTTGTTATACCGGAAGTCAATCGCGCAATGACGATGATCGGAAAACCATATATCATCAGCACATACAATAAGGTAGCGGGAATCATCAAAGGATGTTTAAGCATCATCACGAAACCGAACAGCATCGGCACCTTAGGCAACCCTAAGGCCTCGGCCAGGTGTTCGCCGACAAACCGCTCCAGTACCACAGCGATCAACATGCCAAAAAGCCATCCAAGCAGCGGGACTTCGGAAAACAGATCTTGGATCTTGCGTTTTACGGCACTTTTAATCCCTAACAATTTACGATTTTTTTCACTCATCGATCAGAGTCTCAGACGCGCGCTGTAAGGTTCGCCGAAAAAGCCGTGGGGCCTGAATGTCAATATCAACAGGATAATAGAGTACGCGATTAAATCCCGCAGCGTCGAGGGAAAAATCATCGCCACAAATATTTCAATGAAACCCAGCAAAAAACCAGCCAGCGTGGCGCCGAGAATAGAGCCTCTGCCTCCTAAGATCGCTGCCACAAAAGCCTTCCATCCGAAAACAATTCCCATGTATGGGTCCAATACCGGATAAGCTACCCCAAACAAAATTCCCGCAGCAGCCGCAAGCGCGGAACCAATGGCAAACGTCATGGCGGCAATGGTATTTATCGGCACCCCCATCAGCGGCACCACGACATAGTCAAATGCCATGGCCCGCATGGCCATTCCCCATTTGGTCCTTCGAACAAACTGGTGCAGCGCCAGCATCAACATTAGGGAGACGCCCACAATCATAATCTTTTTATCGGTAACAAATACACCGCCGATATTATATGTCCTTGAATTGATCAGTGTCGGAAACCGGACTCTTTGGGCACCCAACATGGCCAAGTTTCCCGTCTCAAGGATGATACCGATCATCAAACCGGTAATAGCCGCCGAAGCTCTCGGTGCTTCCCGTAAAGGCCGATACCCCAGTCTTTCCACCAGTATACCGACAAAGGAAGTCAGAAACATTGAAATGATAATGGTCAGAACTAAAATCAACCAGTTGGGCAGCACAATGGCCCCGAGCGAAGCCAGCGCCGTCACTCCGGTCGCCACGCCAAAACCGATATAGGCGCCCACCATGAAAATATCGCCGTGAGCAAAATTAAAAAGCATCAAGATACCGTACACCATGGAGTATCCCAGTGCAATCAGCGCGTAAAAACTGCCCCATTGCAATGCGTTTATAAGGTTTTGGAAGAAAAAT
>JARRRC010000149.1:0-10678 GCA_037381105.1 Desulfobacterales bacterium | reverse complement strand
CCGAAATTAACATTATCCGTATCGGTAATGAGCTGTTTAATGACCGTTTTGGCAACTTGGGTCCGGGTCTGAAGATCCCCTTCTCCGGATTCGTCATAGTTGATCCAGTTCCCCAGATACAGATCTTTACTGGAGCCGCCGCATACATATCCGCCGCTGGAATCCATGATGGAAGCGTCTGTTTTGTACCCGGTCGTTTCAAGGGCGGTTTTCACATCCGGGCAGTTCAGATCATCCACGCTGGCGGCAAATGCTTCATAACTGCACCCCCAGCCGCAAACCTTTTCATAAACCGCATTGTTGGTATAAGAATTATATTGAAGCGTATAGGTTTGGGCTGGATCATAATAATTTCCGGGAACATCTTGTGTGGTCATACTTCCGGATGTATCGAAAATAATGAGAACATTGGGCGTCAACGAAATGGTCGAAGTTCCGTAAATATCGGTATCATCCGCCCAGAGCCGGGGTGTTAGGGCAAACACCAGTATCAGTATAAACCATGAGTATTTTTTCATGATTGATCCTCCTTGCCAAAAAATGATCAAACGTCTTTTGATCTTAAAATCTCAACGGTCCTTCCCGGGAATGCGGTTCAGTCCGGTTTATTGATTAAAGTTATTAAACAACTTATATGCACCGATTTGAACCTGGGTGTTAGAAGCCAAGGACGTTGATGTAATGCCGTATCTTCGAATCACGAACTGTGATAAACTGCTTTTCGAGTCGAACGGAGGCGGTCCGATGTGCCGCAGGCGCGGCAGATGATTAGCACCGTCACTCAGGGTAGAGATGTCATTACCCGTTAGCTCGATGCAGCGTATTTCAAGCCGGTTATCATCGTTTGTGTCACCGTCCATATCCACATCCCAAGCGGCATTTGCCGTTGTAAAGGATTGTGAAAGAAACGTGTCGGTCATCCAGTCGCTCCATGTTTCCAGCGCATAGTGGTCTCCTGACTCGGCCTGATACAGATCCTGAAGCGCTCTGCTTCCGTTGGAGGCCACCTGTACATCGATGCTGGATGTCCGGGAAACCGCCATCCCCAGCAGGCTCAACAGCACCACCATGATCAGGGCCAATACGACCACCGATCCATTTTCATTTTTAATTCTCAATATTTTTTTCATGGATATTCCTCGGTTCATTTTAATTGCCCCTCAATCTACAGTGATCGAGCCTTTAGACACGTCAGATCGAGTCTTTTCCCATTTCCGGTCACCGTCAGTGTAATCCGCATGGCATTCGGCACCGGGGTGCCTTCCACCGACGGATTCTGTACGGTATTCCAGTATATCGTATAACCGTCGGTGTTGATTAGGTGCTGATTGCCGGCGGAGTCGGAATTCGGCGGATTACCGGCTGATTCCAGCCAGGGATCCGTAAACGGCAGCCCCATGAGTTCTTCGAGTTTGTCCATGCCCAAGGCGGAAATATCCGTCAAACGGCCGGCCGTTGAATTCATCCGAATCGCCGATGTCTGCAGGGCGGCTATGGCCAGCAGCCCCACGGCAAAGATGGTGAGCGCAATGAGCACCTCGATGAGGGTAAAACCGCATTGCTGTTTGATTCCTTTCATCGAAGCTGCTGTATTGTTTATTTTTGCATTATCACAACTCATGATATATCATCCCCCAGGCCTAGATTTCGGCAGTTTACCAAAGTGCTTAAACGCCGCCGGCTGAAATTGTCACCGGGCGCAACATATATTTGGTCATCTTGCTGATTCCGATAAACTTTGTTGTTCTGGGTGCCGTACAGCAACTGATCGCCTGTCCGTGCCACGATCGTGATCTCTATGTATCGGATTTGTCCGAGGTTCGCCGCAGGAATAAAGCCGGACGCATCGAAGTTTATTACCGCTGAATTGCCGTCCAGATAAACAAAATCTAGGGCATTGATGTTTTGGGCCACTACCTGAGGAACCGGTGAAACATTATTATCCGTTCTTCGCAAATCGGTTCCATTGAGGTCATAGGTAATGTTTTCGGCCGGATCACCCGCATCTCCATCCGGTGATCTTTGGACATCCAGAGTTCCGGCAGTAGGTCCCCTGACATCTTCGGTAAAGGTTATGGAATTTTGGCCGGCAGCGGCGATGCCGAAAACAGGAATCGAGTTATAGGGGTTGCTTCCGGCCATGCGAATTTCTCTTTGCATGTAATACATGGCCGCCCTGATATTCTGCTGCATATCGGCGGTCTCTCTCTGGACCTGATAGGATCGATGCTGGGCCAAAAAGGTCGAGTAAATCGCGGCCAGGGCCAGAAGAGACACCACCATACCGACCAAGAGTTCGATCATCGTGAATCCCTGATTTGAGCCCCTTAATAAAATATGTTTTTGTTTATGCTTCATTTCCATGAAGTTCCTCCGCTCCATTTTTGCAATTTAATCGCGCCGGATGTCAGGGGTCCGACGCGGTAATAGGCGGTTTTTCCCGAATTGGTCAGATACGCATACCCCGAATTGCCGGTTCCTCTGGAATTAAATGTGATGACCGGCACGGCAAATGTCTGGCTGCTCGGGCCCTGGAATCTGATTCCGCTGCCGTAATCTGACAGCCGTGTGGTTTTGTTTAAAAGATCAACCGTGTATCGATCCGGGTTTTTGTAATACTGAACTTTGCATTTCTTGTTGGCCCGGATCGCCGTCATTTTGGCCAGCTGCAAATTGGAATAAAGATCTCGGGCCGCGCGTTTCAATCGATATTTCGGCAACCATTCCAATAAATTGGGTGCGCCTGCGGCCATCATTATCGCCAGCAGAACCATCACCAAGACCAACTGCATCAGCGTAAAACCTGATCTTTTCCGCATGTCTCGATTCCTGTCGTTTAAGGTTTATTCAATTTTTATGCCAAAACACCATTTTTAGACATAATGTTATGGCACACCATTACCACGACACTGGGTGTCGAATATATTTATCCGGATTTATTATTAATTTTTGATATATTCAGCGGTTGTGCAGTATTGGTAAAATTGACAAAACTGAAGCATTCAGTTTTAATATTTGGCAGGATTGTCAAAATTTGTTATTAAATTATTTAATAGTGCCATTAAATTATTTAATTATTTATTTTGAATATACCTCACGGCATTTTGAAACAGCCGGATGCCCGGCGTTAAGACGAACTCGGTATTTTCCTGGGCGCGTTTTTTCTTTTCTTTGATGCGCGGCCAATCCGGGTGGTTTGTCCAGTGGTTAAAGGCCTCGGGATGGGGCATGAGTCCGAAGATTCGACCGCTGGGATCGCAGATTCCGGCGATGTCGTGCACGGACCCGTTGGGGTTAAATGGAAAATCCCGCTCTGCCGGACTTCCGTCTGGAAGTGCATATTGAAGGACCACCTGATTTTCTTCCACCAGACGGTAAAGGATGGCTTCTTCGGCATAAAATTTTCCTTCTCCGTGTCTGACGGGGAGTTCCAGCACGTCCAGTCCCGCGGTGAAGATGCATGAAGCCGTCGGAACAACCTTCAGTGTAACCCACTGATCCCTGAAGTTTCCGCAGTCGTTAAATGTCAGGGCCACCGACCGTTTGGTGTAATCATGATCGAATCCCGGCAACAGTCCCAAATTCACCAGGGTTTGAAAACCGTTACAGATGCCGAGAACCAGATTTCCGACATCGATGAATTTTAAAATCTTATCGCCCAGGTTGGTTTTCATGCGAACCGCCTGGACAACACCGGCGCCGTGATCATCCCCCCAGCTGAATCCTCCACCAAATACCAGAATCTGAAAATCCGTTATGGCGACGGTCCCGTCAATAAGAGAATTGATATGAACACGATGGGCGACCGCGCCTGCCAGCTCCAGGGCATAGGCCGTCTCATGATCGCAATTTAAGCCGTATCCGGTCAGAACGAGTGCCTTAACCGGGTTCATATCAATTCTCCAAAAGGTTTTTTCCAGGCAATTTTAAGAACATTTACGGAAACATCCACGAGATGCTTACCGTCGATCCCCTTAATGACAAAACGGTTATCGCCGGTAACGGCACCGATGCAGGCAAATGAAAGGCCGCTTAAAATTTGTTCAAACGTCTCCCTGTTTCGAGGGTCGATGGTAACGATAAACCGGCCGGCTGATTCCGAAAACAACACCACATCATCGCGGTTCGTCTGATCGACAGGAACCGCCCCGAGATCGATCTTCATGCCGAGATTTCCTCCCATGGCCACAAGAGCCAAATGAACTCCCAACCCGCCGCGATAAATACCGTGGGCCGACGCCACAATTTCATCATCCATGGCTTTTCCCAGCTCCCGGTATAAAGGGATAAAAACCTCAGGAACAACTTCCGGGACATTCAGTCCCACATATCCCAAATGGGCATAGTACTCAGACCCCCCGAGTTCGTTCCGGGTGGCGCCGAGGATATAAACAAGATCTCCCTCCACTTTGCTGTCCATGGTGATGCATTTGTTGATATTCCGGACGATGGACGTTGCCGAGAACTGAAGGGTCTCCAGGGCCGAAACCTTGTGGGTCTCTTTGTAGCGTCCTTGAAGATGCCCGTCAACATACATGCTGTCTTTGCCCGAAAGGAGCGGTATCTCATATGCCAGACAGATCTCTCGCAATGCCCGGCATGATCTCACCAGTTTGGCGGCCTTTAACTTGCCGTCCGGATTATTCTGAGGATGAAATTGGATGTTGGGCCAGCAAAAATTGTCCACCCCGCCGATTTGATCAAAATCCGCCCCCACAGCCACCAGTCGGCGAACCGCTTCATCAATGGTGCAGCCGGTCATATGATAGGTGTCTATGGCCGAATAGGCGGGCAATAAGGCCTGGGCAAATGCAAGCCCCCGAGAGGAGCTGAGTATCGGCCGAATGACCGCGGCATCGCCGGAAACATCACGTTCCGCTCCCACCAGAGGTTTAATGACGCTGGTTCCTTGTACTTCATGATCATACTGACGGGAAATCCATTCCTTTGAGCAGATATCGGGACGCGACAACATATCCAGCAGCACCATCCGATAGTTGCCGGGCGGTTTCAGAACCGGTTCATGCAGCCCGCGTCTTTCCGGCGGCAGCCATTCGGCGTCGAATTCCCACTGCGGAAAACCCGAGGTGGTCAGATCCATATCAATATAGGCACACGCCGAACCGTTATAAGTGATATAAAGTTTGCCGGAGTCCGTGTATCGCCCGATCACCGTACTTTCAACGGCATGCATCTTCGACAGCGCCAAAAACCGTTCGAGGTCTTCCGGCCGAACCGCAACGGTCATCCGTTCCTGGGACTCTGAAATCCAAATCTCCCACTGATCAAGCCCCTCATATTTCAACGGCACTTTTTCAAGCTGAATTTCACATCCATTGCTGAACCGCGCCGATTCTCCCACCGACGAGGAAAGCCCTCCGCCGCCGTTATCCGTGACAAACTGAATCAATCCTTCATCCCGTGCATCCAATAAAAAATCATGCATTTTCTTTTGAGTATAGGGATCGCCGATTTGAACATGCCCTGCCGGTGTGTGCTCGGAAAATGTCTCCGAAGATGCCGTGACCCCGTGAATGCCGTCCTTGCCGACACGACCACCGCACATAATCACAAGATCTCCCGGCGTTGTTTTCTTTTGTTCTGCGGGTTTTTCCCTGATTCTTGCCGGCATCATCCCTAACGCGGTCACAAAAACCAGACATTTCCCCAGATATCCGTGATCAAAAAGGACCTGGCCGAAAGTAGTGGGGATTCCGCTCTTGTTTCCGCCGTCACGAACCCCCTCGATCACACCGTCCAGAAGCCGTCTGGGATGCAGATGGGGACGAAGCGCTCCGTTGTAATCCCTGGGTCCCACACAAAATCCATAACCGCCCATCACCAGCCGGGATCCCTTTCCGGTTCCCATAGGATCGCGATAGACGCCGACGATACCGGTAATAGCGCCGCCGTTGTCCATAACATCCGTCTCACCGGTTTCAAGATCCCGGTATCGAAACAATCCCCGAAATGTATTATGGTTGCAGTGATCGCTCCTTGCCTGAGAGATATATTCCAGTTCGACATCCGTGGGATCCGATAATCCTTTCACGGCCCGGCCGGCGCGCACCTTTTTATCCATGAAATAGGATCTTATAAATGGAATGTCGGCGGGATTCAATGCAAGACCTCGTTCATCGCTGATCCGTTTAAGGGATAAATCGCTGTGAACGGATATGGTCGTCACTTTTGGGGTATGATTGAGAATCACCTTGGGAATGATCAGGCCGGTCCCTGTGATCGGGTCCCATTCATCATTGGAAAAGATCTTCCATTGCTGGATAATGTCATTGGCCAGAAGTTCACCGGCAATGGTATTGACATCTTTGAAATCCAGATCTTTTCCCTTGAGGCAATACCGTTTGGAAGTATAAATCGCTTCGCCCGAAGCGAATTTGATATCCAGAATGTCCTCCACCGCCTCAACAGCGGTGCTTCCCGGATTGTCTCTGACACCCGGCCGAAATCCGACCCATACGGTCCAATCAAATGCGATGTCCAGGGGATTATGAGAAGAAAGCTGTGTGACCGGATTGGTAAAAATTTCCGTTTGAATGGTGTTGAGCTGGTTCGCCGTTAGATTCGCATCAATGGTTATCACGTGAATGCAGCGGACGCTGTGAAGTTCAATCCCTAAATAATCTTTCGCTTTCCGGCGAATCCCGTCGCCTTCGGCATCAAACAACTCGGGTCTTAGTGCAATTTCAAGTCGATGCGCCATTAACTTAACAATATCCGTGCAATATCATTGTAAAAGACATAAATCATCAACAAAATCAATACAAATATCCCGGCCTGCTGCGCCACCTCACGCACTTTGAGGCTTACCGGTCGTCCGATGACGGCCTCTATGAAAAAGAAAAGAAGATGGCCGCCGTCTAAAACCGGTATGGGGAGAAAATTCAATATGGCAAGATTGATGCTGATCAGGGCAATGAAAAAAACCAAATTAACCAACCCCAGTTTGGCCTCCTGCCCCGCCATCTGTGCGATCATTATCGGTCCGCCCAAGGTTTTCGGGGAAACGGCCCCCTGCAGAAGCTTTATGACGCCTTCTACGGTCAAGGCGGTAATTTGGTAGGTCTGATGGATGCTCTCGGAAAAGGCCTGAAAAATGTTTAAATCCTTTTTATACACCTCGCCGGATGCGGTAATACCGATAACATAACGCTCCTTCTCCTCGTTAAAAATATTTTTAACCTTCTTTTCTTCCGGTGTAACGTTTTTGATAAGGACGGTGCCGCCGCGACGCACGGCGATCTTGAGTGTTTTTCCTTTGCTGGCCATAATCGCATTGGCCATATCTTCCCAGCTGTTAACCTTCACACCGTCAATGGATACGACGCGATCCCCTTTTTGCAACCCTGCCGTATAGGCGGGCGTGTTTTGATTCACATCACCGATAACGGGTTTTAATATCAAAAGCCCTAAAAATTCAAAAATGCCGAAGAATATGATGATTGCCAAAAGAATATTAAAAAAGGGACCGGCTGCGACGATCAGAATCCGTTTGAAGACGTGTTTGTGTGTAAATGAAAGGGGGATTTCAGAAGGGTCCAATTCGCTGTCCGGCGCCTCTCCGATCATCTTGACATATCCGCCGAGGGGTATGGCGGATATCCGGTACTCGGTGAAGCCGATGGTTTTGCCGATGATCTTGGGTCCGAAGCCTAAAGAAAACCTTTCAACCCCCACCCCGAGCAATCTGGCGACAAGAAAATGTCCCAGTTCATGAAAAAATATCAGTACGCCCAAAACGACGACTAATGCAAATATACTCATGCTCATGGTGTTTCTCTTTATTTTTAAAGTCTGTTTACAAACATATTACCAAAACAAACAATGGCAGTAAACCCCAAGGTCCGAACAACGATATCACTTCAACACATCAATTACTTATCTCTTTTTGTTTACGACCCCTTAGGCGTTCAAAGCGTCTATCAGGCCCCCGGCCAGTTCCCTTGCCCATTGGTCGGCATCTACAATGTCGCTGAGGCTCGGATCGGCGACAACCGAATGGTTTTCCATTGTTTTTCTTATGATTTCAGGTATGCTGGTAAAGGATATTTTGTTTTCTAAAAAAGCCTCCACAGCCAATTCATTTGCGGCGTTCAGCACCGCCGGCAGGGTTTTTCCGGTTTCACATGCAGCGTAGGCCAGCCCCAGACAAGGAAACTTTTGCACATCCGGTTTATCAAAGGTCAATTTGCCGATACCGGCAAAGTCCGGCTCCGGCAGTCTCATAGCCAGGCGTTCCGGATAGGACATTGCATAGGCAATGGCCCCTTTCATATCGGGAATCCCGAGCTGGGCCATAACCGTTCCGTCTTTAAAGGAAACCATGGAGTGAATCACGCTTTGCGGGTGGATGACAACTTCAATCATTTCCCCGGAAATACCAAAAAGACACTTGGCTTCTATGACTTCAAGCCCCTTATTCATCAATGTTGCCGAATCGACGCTGATTTTTTTCCCCATATTCCAGTTCGGATGATTCAGGGCATCCTCGGGCTTTATTTTGTCAAATTTTCTATCCGGCAAATTTAAAAACGGCCCCCCTGAAGCGGTGAGAAAAATTTTATTCAGATCTTCCCTGCGATGGCCTTTGATGCATTGAAAAATTGCACTGTGTTCACTATCTATGGGCAAAATGCTCACATGATTTATTTCCGCACGCTTGATAACAATTTCGCCGGCCATGACAAGGGTTTCCTTGTTTGCCAGGGCAATGTTTTTCTTCGCGTCAATGGCTGAAAGCGTCGGCATCAGGCCGGCCGCTCCCACCATCGCCATAATAACCAGATCTGCGGACTCATGGGCGGCCGCCGCGTTGTAGCCTTCTTCACCGAACAAGATCTCAACACCTGTTCCGTCGGGGATGGCGCTGTTCAGCAAAATGGCGGTGGCTTCATCAAAAACCACCGCAATTTCAGGGCGGAATCTTGCAATTTGACCGGCCAGCACGGAAACATTGCTTTTGGCGGCAAGCGCTTTTACGGTGAACCGATCAGGAAACATATCCGCAATTTTTAGGGCATTGCAGCCGATAGATCCCGTCGATCCCAATATGGAAAGGTTTCTCATGGCAATCGTAATTTGAATATGAAATGATCCGAAAATCGTTTAGCCGCTGAAAGCATATGCTTTAAAGAAATATGCAACGGGGGCGGCAAACAGCACTGCGTCAATCCGATCAAGTACCCCGCCGTGACCCGGAAGCAATGTCCCGGAATCTTTTATGCGGGCAACACGTTTTAACTCAGACTCAAATAAATCTCCCAGTTGGCCTGAAATACCCATGGAAAGAAAAAATAAAAGACCCAAACCCCACGGCAACCGGGGCAACAAAAAGCATTTATACAAAGCGCCCGCAACCAGGCTTGTTAGCAGCCCGCCGAAAGCGCCCTCAACGGTCTTATTGGGACTTACCGCCGGACAAAGCTTGTGCCGTCCCAAATAGGTTCCCGCATAGTATGCGGCGGCATCTCCCATATACACCACGATCAACAGTAAAAATATCCAGACCTCGCCGTTACGGCCGTTTCGGATTAGAAGGAGATATGAAAGAAAAAGCGGTACATAAATCACACCGACAACCTGTTTAAAAACAATTTCGCAGACAGACGGATCCGACTTGAACTTGAAAATAGAGACCACGGCGGAAACCACCGCGTTGAGAGCAATAATATCCAAAACAATGTCGATCGAATGAAAATATGCCGCCCAGATTACGGCCGACCCCGTGACAAAGGTTAGAATCCGAAAAATCATCGCTACCATGCTGCGATCGTTATTGAGCACAATACGGAAATATTCCCACAGCGCCATTATGCAGATGACATTGATAAAAACAGCCAGCCAAAATTTTCCTCCGATGACGATGAGTAATGCCACAGAGGGAATGAGAATAAGAGCGGTAATCAATCGTTTCGAATGCATGATAGTCAAGTTAGGGTTCGACCCTGCCATACCTTCTTTCACGCTGCTGATAATCTTTGAGAATTTGTAATAACTCTTCTTTGCCAAAATCCGGCCATAGCGTATCGGTGACGCAAATTTCCGTATAAGCGATCTGCCACAAAAGAAAATTGCTGATCCGCATTTCTCCGCTGGTTCTGATCAAAAGATCAGGATCAGGCATGCTTCCGGTATACAGATGTTTTGAAATGAGATCAGATGTTATTGATTCGGCATCAATATGACCGGTTTTGATTTGTCCGGCGATCTCTTTGACCGCCTTTACAATCTCAGCTCGACCGCCGTAACTCAATGCCAGATTAAGGATCATGCCGTCATTTTTCTCTGTCAGCATCATGGAGTGTTGCAGTTCCTGCCGCACATCTTCCGGCAGTCGCTCGATCTGCCCGATGGCATTGAGTCGAATGTTGTTATCCAACATCTCTGTTCGTTCGGATATTAGGAACTTTTTAAGGAGGGCCATCAGCGCAGCAATTTCAGTTTGGGGTCGCTGCCAGTTTTCAGTGGAAAAAGCATACAAGGTCAAAATGCGAATGCCGATTTCACGACACGTACGAACAACGGTCCGAACTGTTTCCGAACCTTTCTCATGACCTTTAATCCGATTTAAAAGACGCTGTTTAGCCCATCTGCCGTTCCCGTCCATGATCACTGCGACATGGACCGGCAAGCTTTGGGGGTCAAGATCCGTGTGGATAGA
>JARRRC010000148.1:0-7016 GCA_037381105.1 Desulfobacterales bacterium | reverse complement strand
CTATATTAATTATACTGAAAAACTGACACTTTTAGGTATAAATGCATGATTCTTGGATGGTGAAAAAGTGCACGTTTCTTAATGGTGCTCAGTAGTTCACATCAAAAAAATGACATGGGATTCGACCAATATTCCTCAATCGAAATAATTAAGGTGGATACAACATATAGAGTTTCAGCTTTCGGTCTTCAAACCTTTGATAAATTGAGAATATATGCTAAAAACCCTGCCTTTAAAAACTTGTGTTAACTTGCCAATACATGGCTTTCTGCCGATGTTGCTATATCTAATCGTTATCTGCCACAAGCGAATCCCCACTCTCTGTTCTGAGGGTGGGGTTTCTTATATCATCATAAGCCGTCCCTTTGTTTAAAGCTAAGACAAAAAAAGTTAGATTGTTTCATTATTTCGCATAATTAACTTTGTATGTCAAGGAAATTACTAAAAACGACAAAACGTAGAAGGAAACATATAATAAAAAATCATTTCAATTCCACATGATCTCAAATTCTGATCTCATATCTGGCTTGTCAATAACCTTTGATCGCTTGTGGGACTCCCAGGATATCAGTGGGTTGAAAAACCTGCAATAAGTCTGACGAATCCAATCCTACTCCTGATTTTTCAACTACTAATGATCGCTAAGTCTTTGCCATCTAAATATTCTGTTTCGCATTCTCTTATCAAAGCGCTTAGGGAGTGTTGTTATCTTCAACAAAAATTTCAAAAGTAAGGACGGCCGGAATCAGGGAGTCACAAAAGTTACTCAATTTTAATCCTGTCAGACAAAACCGATTATTTTTAATCAAATCTCAACAACCATGGTTGTTATCATCTTAGCTACATTATTTGAATGTTGTGAAATTAGTGCCCTGATAGAGGGTGTGCGGATTAGTTCCTCAAGGTCTTCACGTTTGCAGGCATTATATTTTGACATTATCCATATAAATTCTACAGTGTAATCTGGCATATCCATGCGTAATTACCAGGACATACATGCCTTTTCCATCGGTTAGCTTGTACTGTTTTTCTTCGGGTTTGGCATTCCGGATAGCAGTATCGGTGAGCGACATGACGGTATCTCCTTCGACGGTATGTGCTGATACCGTCATAAATACCGTCAAAAATGACGGGATGTCAATAGATTTTATCGGAACACCCAGGAAAAGAAAAACCCCGAAATACTTTGAATATTTCGGGGTTTAGGACTTTACCGGACGTTACCGGATTAATTTTTGGCTCCCCAGCACGGACTCGAACCGCGGACCCGATGGTTAACAGCCATCTGCTCTGCCAACTGAGCTACTGGGGATTACAGAAATTCCTTTAAAACTTATGTTATTAATTACCAACCAGCGGACCCGATGGTTAATCCCGGCATCGGCGGGACTCTGCCAATCCCGCTTCCAGCGGGGCTGCTGAGGATCAAATGTAAACGTATTAAATAGTAAATACCAAATGCCAAGTCAAGCAAAATTAAATTTTGTTTTTAAGGTTTATCGATATATGATATTATTTCATCATTAAGCGATGATGACTAAAATCTTATCAAAAGGAAACTGCCGAATGATCTGTTATCAATATCTGGAAAGTCCCGTGGGAAAGCTCCTGATGGCCGGGGACGAGAAAGGGTTGCATTTCATCAACTTTCCAAAAGGAGGCCGGCCTTCTTTGCCGAAATCTGAATGGAAAGAAAATCAAAAGCCCTTTCAAGAAGCCATGCGCCAGATTGAAGCCTATTTCGCCGGGAAACTGAAAACTTTTTCATTAAATCTTTATTTGAACGTCACTCCCTTTCAAAAAAAGGTCCTAACGGCCCTTCGCCGGGTACCATACGGAGAAACCATCTCCTACGGCAATCTGGCAGAAAAAATCGGAAACCCCAAAGCAAGCCGAGCCGTGGGCCAGGCCAATGCAAAAAATCCGATTCCCATCGTGATTCCGTGCCATCGGGTTATCGGCAACAGCGGCAAGCTGACCGGATTCGGTGGCGGAATCGAGATAAAACAGGCCCTGCTTGGTCTGGAGAAGCGATACAAATAATTCATTAAACATTAAAGACCTTTGATCCCCTTTAAGCCTATAGGCACATGCCAAAATTCTGACATTTGGTGGGAGTCATTGCCAATTATTTCACCAACGATTATCCATCGATTTTAACTGTCCCATTGTTTTTATTAACTTTTTTCCCCGCTCTGTTTTGGCATATTTCCTGCACTATTTCTCAAACGATCAAACGATGCGGCGGGATAGTTCCCTCAAAACCGCCGCCTTTATTGTGACAAAGCGGCATAATTGACAAGGGGGTACAATATGCGGGTAACCTGTTCGAACTGTCATAAAAGATTTGACATCCCTGATGAACGGCTGCCGGTGGGTAAAAAAATCGCCTTTCCCTGCCCGGCCTGCAAGGGAACCATTCAGCTTGATCTCACATCAAAGTCGGTTCGGGATGACGGCCCAACCACCGATAAAAAAATGATTGATCATCCAACCGGCGAAGCCCTGAAACAAAGGATTTTAAGGCATATGAAGGATTTGCCCCCCATCCCTCAGACCATCTTCAAGGCCCGCGAGATTATGGCAAATCCGGATTCGGATTTCAAGGAACTCGCAAATCTTTTTGAAACCGATCAGGCCATTGCCGCAAAGATCTTGAAACTGGCCAATTCTCCCTATTACGGATACTCCGGTAAAATTACCTCCATCCAGCGCGCCTCTGTGATTCTCGGCCATAAAACCCTGGTGGAACTTTTAACTGTGATCGGCACCGCCGGCTTGTTGAGTAACAAGCTGACCGGCTACTGGCTGGATTCCGGAGCCCTTTGGAAGCATTCCCTGGCAGTCGCCTTCGGCTCCAGGATCATTGCCGAGAAGATGGAACCGGCATTATCAAACGATGCTTTCACATCAGGCCTCATCCATGACGTCGGAAAGCTTATTTTGGATCAATATATCAAGGAACGATGGGAATTGTTTGAAAAATTTATGGCCGATGGTGAACATACCTTTTTGGATGCTGAAAAGAACATCTTAGATCTTGACCATGCGGAAGTCGCATCTGAAGTCTGTAAAAACTGGAATATACCTGAGCCGCTAACCGTTGCCATAAGGTATCACCACCACCCCTCTGAATCAAACGACAGCGAATTGGCCTACATCGTCCATATCGCAGATGCCATCGCGATGATGACCGGTCTGGGGATGGGTATAGACGGAACTTTTTATCAGATGGATGATGCGGCTATGGCGTTTTTGAACCTTCGAGAAGAAGACCTAAACGATATTATGGGCAAAGTCTTATCAGCTGTTCAAAACATATCCGAACAATAGGGCCGTGCAGAATTAAACTTGAATACTCACGGGCTTTATCTGCCAAGAAAAAAGGAATTGCGGATGACTAAAATCAATGAGCAGGATCTACTGGACGAGATTCGATTCGACATTAAAGAAAAGGATTTGCTCAAGGCAAAACTGGTTCTTTCCGCCCTTGGACACGTGGGTCGAAAAGCTCAAAAACAAGCCTTGTTTGAAGTCAGCCGGGCCGGAGATGATTTTGCCATCCCGCTGCTGGCCGGCGTCATCGCTGAGCATCCGGATGTAATCGAATCTTTCCCTCAACTCAAAGAGACCCTGTTCTCAAAAATCATAGATAGTCCGGAGATCCTTTTGGATTTGCTATTAAAAACAAAAGAATCTCCGATCAGGGCGTTTTTGGCGGAAGCAGCTGGAGAAATCCGTCTTGGAAAGGCTGTACCGGTCTTATTGAACATCCTGAACGACAAAGCGGATGTTGACATCATTGAGTCGGCCATCATCGCTTTGGGAATGATCGGAGATCCTTCTGCGGTAAATGCTGTGGGCGAGTATCTCTATTCAAACAGCAGGGAGGTTGTTGCCGCCGCCATACATGCATTGGGTGCAATGGCAACACCCTCTGCCATACAGAAACTGGGCGGCAGGCTCGGCAAAGACTCCGAAATGGATCGAACGATTATCGACATTGTCGCCAAAACCCAGGTCCCGGAAGTTATGGAAATGCTCAATCAAACCCTGGAATCGCAACACGCCCAATTACGGGCCGCCGTTAAACAAAAACTGGGGGGAATCGGTGCGATGGGCGTTCGTATTCTGATCAATAACCTGTTTCTCGATAATCCCGATCTGGTGATTCATTCTCTGAATGTGCTCGGAGACATCGGAGACAGCGCGGCCATTCCGGCGATTCGAAAGCTTATTCACAGTCAGCCTGAAGATTCCAATGTCCGATTTGCGGTTTACGAAACCCTGGGAAGATTGCCGCTGGACAAAGGGGTATACACGTTGGCCGCCGGTTTGGATGACCCCGCAGATAACGTACGTAACGCAGCAGCCAAAGCCATCGACCGCCACTATAACGCTGCGCTCGCCGGCGGCATTCGGAATCTTATCCGCTCCGACAATCCGGAAGCATTGAAAATCATAACAGCCATTATCGATTCCCAATGCCACACCATATTTTTAGATCTCTTGGAAGAGGATTATTTTAAAGGTCCGGCCATCGATTATATGGTCGAAAAAGCCCACCCTGACATCCGATCTTACTTTGCAAGAATCCTTGAATCAGCCGGACACAATGATCTGGCAAAAAGGATCATGCCCAAAAAGGTGGTAAGAGAAAAGACGACGCTGAAGGTATTTGTCGTGGACAATTCCCAGATGATTTTGAACATTTACAGAACCGTGCTTCATAATTTGGGATGCGAATCCCGTCTGTTTGAATTTCCCGCCAAGGCTCTCAAACGGGTCCAAAAAGAAAAACCCGACGTGATTCTCACCGATTTGATTATGCCGGACCTAACCGGTATCGAGTTCACCAAAGCCGTCCGAAAATGGCACAACAAAAGTGAACTGCCCATTATCATGGTAACCACCCAGACCGAGACACAGGAAATCAAAGAGGCATATGCCGCCGGAATCAATGACATCATTCACAAACCCTTCACCGAAACACATATAGGAAAAGTCTTAGCCAAATTTGCGGGCAGACACCCCCCTTTTAATAGCGGATCCGTTGACACAGCACCGTAGTTACCCTATAGTGAAAACATTCGAAAATTGATAAGTCACAATGGATGATGGGGGTTGCCAAAATCGGCAATACAATACGCTGTTCTTCAAAACATGAAAAAGGCAGATAATGATATGATTCCATTTCGGAAACACATACGTATATTCAGCTTGTTTTTCGTTACTCTTTTGGCATTGTGCGGTTGTGCGGGATGGGGTCAGCGGTTGGAGACGCCTCGAATAACCCTTTCAAATTTTAATGTTCAGCAAATAAAGGTCTTTGAATCGGTTTTCAAGATCGAAATGCGCGTCTTTAACACCAATGATATTCCCTTGGAGATCAGAGGAATCAACTGCGATCTGGAACTCAACGGCAGACGGCTGGCCACCGGTGTAACCAATGTCAAAATAGATATCCCTTCCTATGAAACCGGCATTATTCCAATGACGCTTTATTCATCGGTATTGGACGTCATGAGAGTGTTGCGCGGGTTGGCCAAAACCGAAAAACTTGAATATAAACTCACGGGCCGTCTCCGGTTGGGAAAAGGGGTAATACCTTCGACGATCCCCTTTAAATCCACAGGCGAGTTGCCGCTGAAAGAGTTCGTTGTTCCGAAGGCTGGCTAACGTTTTTACAATCGGGCACTGCTGTTTAGAAAAGCACCATGACTCCTCAAATATTTATTTGGAACAAAACCTTAGGATCGTTCGGGCCATTGTAATCCAGCGACACCTGAATTCCGTCAACTTCGCCGTTCCCTCTTAAAATGTTGAATCCTAATTTTTTATGAAATTCGATGGAACCCTTGTTGACCGGCGAAGTGCAGGCCCGCACCGTATCACGCTGATGTTCTTTACAAATCTTAAAAAAATAAAATGATCGACGTTTCGCAAAAATGAACCAGAAACAGCCTCGGCAGCATCCATGTCAGGTCTCTTCCTTCCCACCAGTCTTTCATAACAGCGATAATTCTTCCGTGATCTTCCGGCTCACTGGTTCTAACTGTCATATCTTTAGGCAATTTATCCGTCATCAGCACTTTCTGTGTCATACGCACCGATTGGCATATTTATATTATTAAAACCTCTTCATTCATTTTCATACAACATTCAATCACTATTTATTCCTTAGTACTTCCATCGAAATAAAAATATCAACCTCTTTTCCGACCACTCCCATTTTATATAATCTTCCATTTCCCACATGATAGTCAAATCGGTTTATTTTAAAACGGCAATCAAAACCCCCGACCATCTCATTTTTGTTAAGGGGATCTACCTTTTGCCCCAAATAAATAAACGGCAAGGTCAATTCCTTGGTGACATCTTTAATGGTGAACTTACCCTTTACAAGGTATTTATCTCCGCTGACATGAGAGACGCTGCTGGACTTGAACGTCATTACCGGATATTTGTTTGCGTCGAGAAATGCACTCGATCGAAGATAGGTATCCCTGCTGTTATAGTGCGTATCGATGCTGTTTACATGGATAACAAAATCGAACTTGGCTTTCTGAAGATCATCGGGATTAAAAATCACGTCCCCGGTAAAATCCGAAAAACGTCCGTGGATCGTAGCATAAATATGTTTGATGGCAAACGTAACAGATGAATGATTCGGATCTATTTTCCACTGATACCCCATTACCTGGGTTTGCCCCATTAAAACCAGAGATAAAGCGATAAGAATGATTTTTTTCATGATATACCTCCTGTTGTAAGTAGAATTTGTGATGGGTACTTTGTTTAAGGATAATAAAATTCGGCTTTGGGTAGAATAAGAAGGTTTACTGAAATTAAAGCTTAAATTCTTCTTTGTAAAGCCTGGCCGAAGAAAAACCGATTTTTTTCAACGCACGGCTCATTTCTTTCATCATTTCAGCCGGACCGCAAATAAACACGCTTGATATCCGGCTCCACCCGTTTAACATTTTTTCGAGTGTAATCTGATCCAGTCTGTTTTT
>JARRRC010000147.1:0-9586 GCA_037381105.1 Desulfobacterales bacterium | reverse complement strand
CATGACCCTGGAAGGATGCGTCGTTCGGATGGCGGATACCATCAGCTACATCGGCCGTGACATAGAGGATGCCATCCGGCTCGACATTATTAAACGGTCTGATCTCCCAAAAGAGAGCGTGGATGTATTGGGGGACACAAACGGAACCATTGTCTACCATTTGGTTACGGATGTTATCAACAGCAGCTTTCAAAACACCTATATCGCTTTCAGCCAACACGTATCGGAAGCGTTAAAGCGGCTCAAGGACTTTAACCTTGAGCGAATTTATATGAGTCCGAAAATAAAAAAAGACACCGACACCATAAAAACACTTTTTGGGATACTTTTTGAAAAATACCTCGATGATATTGAAAATCAAAACCATTCATCGGTGATATTTGAGGGGTTTTTGAAAGATATGTCTGAAAATTATATTCAGAACCACTGCAAAGAGGAGATTGTCAGGGATTTTATCGCCGGGATGACGGATCAGTATTTTTTAAGACAATGCCCGGAAAGCATGCGGCCTAAGATTAAATTTCATTGAAACTGAAATATTCAAGGCATTGATTATGGGAAGATCCGCACACCGCCACGGAAAACAAAACACCTTTAAATCCCGAGAGCGGTCCTACCGGAATTTGATCTCAAAAGCCAATCTGATCGCCTTCAGGGTGACCGTTAAAGAAACAGACCTGTTTGTACAGACGTTGATACCGCTTGAAGACATTACCAGGGAACTGGTATTGGAGAAGAGGGGATATATCGAGAACTATATCAAGAGGAATCCTGAATTCGTCCGGACATTAGCACCATGGCGTGTTTCCGGGCCTGAACCGGCCATTATCGACGATATGGCAATTGCGGGTGAAAAAGCGGGTGTCGGACCTATGGCCGCCGTAGCCGGCGCAATCGCCGAACATGTGGGTATCGATCTTTTAAAATATAGCGATGAAGTTGTTGTGGAAAACGGGGGGGATGTTTTTTTAAAATTGGATGATACTGTTACCGTCGGTATTTTTGCGGGTCGATCCCCGTTGAGTCTGCGCATGGGGCTTCGAATCGAACCCATGGGAAAACCCATATCCATATGCACTTCATCGGGCACCGTCGGCCATTCATTGAGCATGGGGAAGGCGGATGCGGTGTGTGTTGTATCAGATTCTTGTTCTCTTGCGGATGCTGCTGCGACGGCGATCGGAAATCGAGTGAAATCCAAAGCCTATATCCAGCCGGCCATTGATTTCGGTAAGCACGTCGAAGGGGTAAGGGGGATTGTGGTGATTGTCGAAGATGGAATCGGCATGTGGGGTGACTTGGACGTCGTGCCGCTTAAATTAGAAAAGGGTTGAGTTTTGAGCCCGAAAAGGGTAGAGGGAATCATGAAATGCCGGAATAATGGGGAACGCCGCTTCAAGTATGTTTAAATTTTCGGCTGAAAGAACGAATAACAAATAGAAAATAGCGAATAGAAAAGAGAAAAATTGACGATTGAGATCGGTGGTATTTCCCCTCCCGGTTAAATCGACGTTTGTGCTTGTATTTGATACGGATCGAAAAAGGAGCGTGTGAAATGAAGACCATGTGGGCGCCCTGGCGCATGGAGTATATTCTCGGGGAGAAGGATGAGGGGTGCATCTTTTGTAAAGCGCTTTCAGATCAGGATAACCTGACCCTTTATAAAGGGAATACGACAATGGTTGTTATGAATAAATACCCATATATCAACGGTCATTTGCTGGTTGCGCCGATCCGCCATCAGGCCGCATTGGACCAACTGAAAAAAGATGAAATGGGCGATCTTTTAGAGACTGTCGAAAAATCGGTGGGGATAATAAAAAAGGTGATGAATCCGGATGGATTCAATGTCGGGCTCAACCTTGGAAAAGTTGCAGGCGCCGGTGTTGAAGAGCATCTCCATTTCCATATTGTTCCCAGATGGTTTGGTGATACCAATGCGTTAACCGTTTTTGCCGATGTGCGTGTCATTCCAGAGCATCTGCTGGCCACTTACAACAAGTTGAAGCCCTACTTTGATGAAATAGAACTAAAATCCTGAAACTAAAGGAGATAAATGATGAAAAAAATGAAGCTTGCTCTCTGGATCATTTTAATCGTCCTTATTGCAGTTATCTTTTTATCAAACAAAGAATATTTTTTTCAGGAAAAAAACAGCATTCAAATCATATTACCCTATATCGCAACCTATAAATTCAAGGAGATGCCCAATATTGTCTATCTCCTTGTATTTTTTGTTATCGGTTTTTTGGGTGCTTATTTTTTCAATCTGACCGAACGATTCAAATCGAAAAAGACCATCAAAAATTTAAACGCAGCAGCCACCTCGCAATTAGAAGAGATTTCAGCGCTTAAAAAAGAAATGGATTCATTAAAATCCGGTGTCGTTGATAATAAAACCTATGAACCCGAAGAACAGGAGTCTGTGAGCACAACCTGACGCTTTTATTCGATTTAAAAATTTATGGTCCACAGACCGCAGCCAAAATTATTTTTATCACGAAAACACGAAGCATCGAAAACGCGGGAAAACTTATGGGTCTCGTGCTTTCTTTATTTCGTATTTTCGTGATTTGTTTTTATTTTTTGTTTGAGCCTTATGAATCTTCAAAAAACAACCCCCATGATCAAACAGTATCTGTCCATAAAGGAAAGGTATGCGGATGCGATACTGCTTTACCGAATGGGCGATTTTTATGAAATGTTTTTTGAAGATGCCGAAATCGCATCCAAAACCCTTGAAATTACGCTGACGTCCAGAAATAAAAAAGATGAGTTTCCGATTCCCATGTGCGGTGTACCGTACAAAGCAGCGCAGGGATATATTGCCCGGCTGATAGAACGGGGTCACAAAGTCGCCATCTGCGATCAGGTCGAAGACCCTGCTCTGGCCAAAGGCCTGGTTAAAAGAGAAGTCGTTCGGGTGATTACCCCCGGGATGATCCTTGACAATGAACTTTTGGACGAAAAGTCGGATAATTATATTCTTTCAGCGGCCCGCAATGATGATACCCTCGGAATCAGCTATTTGGATATTTCAACCGGGTCTTTCAGGGTATCGGAATCGAGTGATATGGGCTCAATTGTTGACGAGGCCCTTCGAATTTCCCCCCGTGAAGTTCTGGTTCCTGAATCATCAAAGAACACGCCGATTTTTTTACCGATATTGAATGCCTTGTCGGATCGATCCATCACTTACATATCAGACAGGGCCTTTGAGTACGGCAGAGGACGTCAGCGGCTTATCGATCAATTCAACACCCTTTCCCTTGAAGGCTTTGGTTGTGAACATATGAAAGCCGGCGTTTGTGCGGCAGGTGCCCTTGTTTATTATATATCGGAAACCCAAAAGCAAAAAATAGCGCATTTAGAAGCGATTGAACCATATTCCCTTAGTAATTACCTTATTATTGATGATTTAAGCTTCCGAAATCTCGAAATAAACAAGAATATTAGAACCGGTTCAACCCAAGGAACACTCCTCGGGATCATGGATCAAACGGTTACGGCCATGGGGGGGAGGTTGTTAAAGCGGTGGGTTCGATATCCGCTGATGGATGTTTCCGAGATATCGTCCAGGCAGGATGCTGTTGAAGAAGCCAAAAACAACATATCGGTTCGCCGGAATATCCGGGAAAAACTAAAATCAATATATGATCTCGAGCGTCTCGGAAGTAAAATTACCATGGGCCAGTGCAATGCGCGGGATCTTATTGCATTGAAGCATTCCTTATACACCCTCCCGGATATTTGGTCATTGCTTTCAGATCTCAATGCAGAACGTTTAACGTGGCGCCAGAATATCGACAACTTATATGAACTGGCCGCCTTGATCGACAAAGCCGTTCGAGAGGATGCGCCCCCTTTTGTGAATGAGGGAGGGATCATCAAGACCGGTTTCAACGCCGAGCTCGATGAACTCATTAGCATGAGCCGGGATGGGAAAAAATGGTTGGCGGAGCTTGAGGCCAAAGAAAAGGCCGCAACAGGAATCAGCACGCTTAAAGTGAGTTATAACAAGGTATTCGGTTATTTTATCGAGATCCCCAAAGCCCGGTCAAAAGCGGTTCCTTTGCACTATGTTCGTAAACAGACCCTTGTGAATGCAGAACGCTATATTACCGATGAGTTAAAGAAATTTGAGACAAAAGTACTGGGGGCCGAAGACCGGCGAGCGGTTCTTGAATACGAGTTGTTTAACCGGATAATAGACGAGGTCGTAAAGAACAATGGCGTCATTCAACAGACGGCTAGATTTCTGGCCCGTTTGGACTGTTTCCTTACTTTGGCTGAAATTGCCGACCAAAATGACTTTCAGCGGCCCGAGTTTAACACCCAGGGCTATATTCTGATTGAAGACGGGCGTCATCCTGTGGTTGAAAAAATGATTAGCGGAGAGCGATTTGTGCCGAACAGCATCCGGCTGGATGATACCGGTGAGCAAATACTCATCATCACCGGACCCAATATGGCCGGCAAATCGACGGTGCTGCGACAGGTGGCGCTAATGGTGCTTATGGCGCAGATGGGCGCCTTTATTCCGGCATCAAAAGCTTCGATGAGTATTACGGACAGAATATTTACACGTGTAGGCGCCCTGGACAATCTCTCTCAGGGACAGAGCACATTTATGGTCGAGATGCAGGAAACAGCCAATATTTTACACAACGCAACCCATAAAAGTCTTGTCATCATGGATGAAATCGGCCGGGGAACCAGTACGTTCGACGGGCTCAGCATTGCATGGGCGGTTGCGGAATATCTCCATGATTTAAAGGGTACGGGGGTCAAGACCCTTTTTGCAACGCATTACCATGAATTGACGGAGCTGGCGCAGTCAAAACCCCGGGTAAAAAATTATAATATCGCGGTCAAAGAGTGGAACGATGAAATCATTTTCTTAAGAAAGCTGATAGAAGGCGGTACAAACAGAAGTTACGGCATACAAGTGGCCCGGCTTGCGGGGATTCCCAAAGCGGTTATTCGGCGCGCCAAAAAAATTCTTTATGATATCGAAAACAATGAATACGGCTTGAAGGGATCATCTGTTTTAACCGAAGGGTTGAGTGTTTCCGGGAAAAGTCATGTGCAGCTTCATCTTTTTTCAAAACCGGATCATTTCATTTTAGAGAAGCTGCAAAAACTCGACATCTCGAAAATGACGCCGCTGGATGCATTAAATTGTTTAAATGAATTGCAGGAGAAGGCTAAAACCATTGTTATGTAATCGTAAAAAGAGTTGTTTTTCAGGCGTTCTGGTCATTTGTACTCTGTTTATGATGTGGCCGCGGGTCTTATCTGCGGCGACGGCAAAGGACAAATATTATCGGGCTGAGACCTGCTATAAAAAACTCCGCCACAGTCCAAAAAAACAAAAATACAGAGACAAATGGCTGATCTGTATCGAAAAGTTCGATGCGGTTTACCGGCATGACCCCCAAGGACCATGGGCGCCTGCAGGACTTTATATGTCCGGACAATTGTATCAGGAACTGTACAAACGATCATTCAAAACATCCGACAGGGAAGCGGCGGCCGATAACTATGAGCGCATTATCGCCGGTTTTCCGAAAAGCAAATATCGCCGGAGGGCTGAAGTCGCCTTGCGCAGCATGAGATATAAAAAGACGCAGAAACGGGTTGCCGAAAAAGCAGCACCTAAAAGAAACGATACAAAGGCTTTTGTCGACGACATTGAAGCGGAAATTGAAAAGTCGGCTTCAGCACCCCCTCAGATGGAAAAACAAATAAAGGAACCTGAATCCGGGACCGATCAACGACGATCTTCTCATCGATGCCCGGGCCGGCCAGTATGCCGCAGACCGGGTTCGTGTGGTGGTCGATATCAAATCTTTTAAGACCTATAAGATATTTTCGCTTAAAAATCCCTTCAGAATCGTTATCGATGTCTGGGGAGAAGTCGCACAACCCGCACCGGCGGTATTAACGGCCGATAAAAAAGATATGAAAATTCCGCCGGGGGCTTTGGCAAAACAGCTTGCCCTGGGTGTCAGCCGTATTGTTATCGATCCCGGTCACGGGGGGCGCGATTTTGGTGCGCCGGGTTACTATAGAGGAATTCATGAAAAACATATTACACTGAAACTCGCCCGGCGGCTGGCCAAAAAAATTCGCGAAGAGTTGGGATATGAGGTGATCATGACCCGACACAGCGTTCGCTACCTGACCTTTGAAGAGCGAACCGCTATTGCAAATACAAAAATTGCAGACCTTTTTATATCCATACACGCCAATGCCGCCAGAGACAGAAGGGCATACGGCATCGAAACTTTTTTTCTGAATCTGGCCACTGATAATGATGCCATTTTGGTGGCCGCAAGGGAAAATGCAACTTCAACGAAAAATATCAGTGACTTGCAAACCATTTTAGGCGATTTGATGCAAAATGCCAAGATCAACGAATCAAGTCGTTTGGCCGTTCATGTCCAGAAGTCGATGACGCAGTATTTGGGAGGCCACTACACAAAGATAAGAGGCAAAGGCGTGAAGCAGGCCCCGTTTTATGTTCTTCTCGGAGCCCAGATGCCCGCCATACTCATAGAAACATCTTTTATCAGTAACCCCACGGAATGTAAAAGGCTTATGAGTATCGCTTATCAGGATCGAATGTCGGAGGCCATTGTCCAGGGAATCAAGGAATATATCAAAGATATGAACCCGACGGCATTCATGGAAAAAAGACCTGCACCGAGTTGGGGGAAATACGGAGGATAATTTATGGAATATCAGAACATCATATTTCAAATAGAAAAAGGGATTGCTTTCATTACGTTTAACAGGCCCGAAGTATTAAATGCATTGAATGAAGCGTGCCTCAAAGAGTTTTCCCACGCGATTGATGTGGTTGCCGAGGACGAAGGCGTCAGGGTCCTGGTTCTTACCGGTGCCGGAGAAAAATCTTTTGTCGCCGGGGCGGATATCAAGGAGTTTTTAAAATTTAATGTGCTCAAAGCAAAAATATTTTCCGAAACCGGGCATCGAATTGTCGGTAAGCTCCAGAATCTGCCCATACCCGTCATCGCGGCGGTCAACGGTTTTGCGTTGGGCGGCGGATGCGAGGTTGTACTGGCGTGTGACTTTATTTACGCTTCTGAGAATGCCATGTTCGGTCTGCCGGAAATCAATCTGGGAATTATTCCCGGATTTGGCGGCACCCAGAGACTGCCGAGAGTCATTGGGAAAAACAGGGCCAAAGAAATGATATTTACGGGCAAAATGATACCGGCTGCCGAAGCTTTAGACATAGGGCTGGCCAATAAGGTATGTCCGCAGGAACAACTCATGGATGAAGTCTTAAAGGTTGCCGGGACTATTGTATCAAAAGGTAAAGTTTCACTGCGCGCGGCCAAACAGGCCATCAACAGCGGTATGGATGTCGATCTTCAGACAGGATGTCGCATAGAAAGTGATGCCTTTGCCATTTGCCTGACCAGCCCCGATGCAAAGGAAGGGACGCTGGCTTTTCTTGAAAAACGGAAGGCTCAATTTAAGGGAAATTTGACGGAATAAATCCATGGATATAATATATTTTTTCCCTTGACATAAACCCATCCATCCAATATAGAGCCTCAAATAAAGATGACATAACAACTTAATTTTCAGGATGTAACAGATGCGGTTTCGGTTTTTCTACTTTGGTTTTTTTAGTTTTTTGGATGGCTTCTTTTTTAGGAAGTCTATCCATGGGCCGGCAAGGTAGAAAAGAACCATTTTGAAACCACTTCTAAAATAAAACCATTTCTGAAAGGAGTGCTGTAATGATTCTCGACATTGGGTTTGAAACCATGCCAAGGGAAGATCTCGAGGCCATCATACTTCGACGGCTCAAGGCGACCATTGACCGTGTCTATGCAAATGTACCGTTTTATCGAGAAAAATTTAAAGAAAATAATCTTACGCCCAATGATATCAAGTCTCTCGAAGATTTAAAACGAATTCCCTTTACCGCAAAAGAGGATTTGAGGGACAATTATCCTTTTGGCATGTTTGCCGTTCCAATGGACAATGTCGTTCGAATTCATGCATCCTCCGGTACAACCGGCAAGCCCACCGTCGTGGGGTATACGGCCAGGGACGTCAATACCTGGGCCGAGCTGATGGCCCGTTCACTGGCTGCCGGCGGCGCAAACCGCGGAGACATCATCCACAATGCATATGGATACGGATTATTCACAGGAGGGCTGGGGGTCCATTATGGTGCGGAAAAGCTCGGCGCGTCCGTTATTCCGGTTTCAGGAGGCAATACCAAGCGACAGATTGTCATCATGAAGGATTTCGGCCCTACGATATTGACGGCGACACCCTCATACGCCCTTCACCTTTCGGAAGTGGCAGAAGAGATGGGGGTCTCTTTCGCGGATCTCAAATTTAAATTCGGAATATTCGGGGCTGAACCATGGTCTGAAAAAATGCGCAATGAGATCGAAAGAAAGCTGCATATGATTGCCGTAGATATTTACGGTTTAAGTGAGGTGATCGGCCCCGGGGTTGCCATTGAATGTCATGAAGCAAAAAAGGGGCTTCACATATTTGAAGATCATTTTATTCCTGAGATTATTAACCCCTCGACCGGAGAAGTTCTTCCGTACGGAGAAACCGGAGAGCTGGTGTTTACGACCATCACCAAGGAGGCATTCCCGGTCATCCGTTACCGGACGCGGGACATCACCTCACTGAATCCGGAGCCGTGTATTTGCGGACGGACGCATATCCGCATGAACAAGGTCAGCGGTCGAACGGATGACATGCTGATCATCAGGGGAGTCAATGTCTTTCCGTCACAGATCGAAAGTGTTCTGATGGAGATGGAAGAGGTTGAACCCCATTATCAACTCGTTGTTGACAGAGAAGATAACCTGGATACCCTTACCGTTCTGGTGGAAGTGGGTGAACGTCTTTTCTCCGATGAAGTCAAGCTCTTGCAGGACCGGGAAAAGAAAATTTCAAAAAACATCAAGGATTATTTGGGGGTTTCAGCCAGGGTAAAACTGGTGGAACCCAAGGTCATTGCCCGCAGCGAGGGAAAAGCGGTTCGGGTGATCGACAATCGTAAAATATAGGTGTTCAGCGCTCAGTGTTCAGTGTTCAGGGTTCAGGGTACAGGGCTCAGTGTTCGGGGTTCACGGTTCAAGGCTCAAAGCTGAAAGCAGGGAGGAAAAAGAAAAGAGGGATTAGGAAAGAGGAAATGGGGAAAAAAGCTCAAGGCTAAAAGCTGAACCAATAAAACCAATAGAACTCATAAAACCAAAATAACGATCCTAACGATCTCAACGATCTCAACGATCTCAACGATCCTACATAAGGAGGCAGATATGCGGGCGGAACAAATTTCAGTCTTTTTGGAGAACAAGGCCGGGCGTTTGGCTGAAGTGACCGGGATTCTTTCCGAAGCAAAAGTGAATATCAGGGCCCTTGCGCTTGCGGATACATCCGATTTCGGCGTGCTTCGCCTGATCGTAGACAATAATGAAAAAGCCGTGGAGGCGCTTAAAAACCGGGGATTTACCGTGGGGAGAACCGATGTGTTGGCAGTCGAGGTGGAAGACAAACCCGGAGGCCTGCACAA